>CAINLT010000297.1 GCA_903850505.1 uncultured Myxococcales bacterium
TCGATCGCCTCGCGACGCTCTGCCAGACGGATTTGGCGCACGCCCGCGCCCGGACGCTCCAGCCGACAGCGCATTCGGCCGATGCGGAGCTGCGGCTGGACCGGATCGCCGCGTGCGAGCTGCTCCTGCAGGCGGCGCAGCGCCTCCAGTTGCCGGAAGTGCTGGATCTGGCGGCGCTGGCGGCGCGGGCGCAGCGCGGCAGTTCGCTGGACGGGCTGGAACTCGTGGCGGTGGCGCGCGTGGCGCGGGTGGCGACGCGGCTGCGGCGGGAAGCGCAGACGTGGCCGGAGGCGATGGGCGCGCTGCGGGAAGACGTGCGGACGCTGCCGGCGCTGGACCTGCTCGCGACGCTGCTGGGCGATGCGCTCAACGACGATGGGCAATTGCTGGATGCGGCGTCGCCGGACCTGAAGCGGCTGCGCCATGAAGTGGTGCAATTGGCGACGCGGCTGCGCAAGCGGATCGCGGAGATGGTCAAGGAAGCAGACGACGACGGGATCCTGCAGGACGAGTATTTCACGCTGCGGGACGACCGGTACGTGCTGCCGGTGAAGTCGTCGGACAAGCGCGTGATGGGCGGCATCATTCACGGCACGTCGCACACGGGGCTGACGGTCTACGTGGAGCCGCAGGAGATGGTCGACGGCAACAACCAGCTGGCGTTGGCGTACGAAGCAGTGCGGCGCGAGGAGCGGCGGATCCTGGCAGAGCTGTCCGGGCTGGTGGCGGACGAGTCCGAATCGCTGACGACGGCGACGCGCGTGCTGGCGGACCTGGACCTGTGGCACGCGGGCGCGCTGCTGGCGCATGAGCTGCGGGCGACGCGGCCGGAGTTCGCGCAAGATGGGCGGATCCTGCTGCGGCAAGCCCGTCATCCGCTGCTGGTGCTGGACGGCGCGAACGTGGTCGCCAACGACATCAAGCTGGACAACGGCGCGCGCTGGCTGGTCATCAGCGGGCCCAACGGCGGCGGCAAGACGGTGGTGCTGACCGCGCTTGGGCTGGCGGTGCAGATGGCGCGGCTCGGCCTGCCGGTGTGCGCGGCGGAGGGCGCGATGCTGCCGTGGTTTGACGCGGTGGAGGTCGTGCTGGGCGATGCGCAGGACATCGAGCGCGGGCTGTCGACTTTTGAAGGCCACCTGCGCGCGGTGCAGCACGCGCTGGTGCAGGCGCAGCGGCCGCAGGAGCGCGTGCTCGTGCTGCTGGACGAACTCGCGGGTGGCACGGAGCCGCTGGCGGGCGCGGCGCTGGCGACGGCGCTGTTGGAGTCTTTTGGCGCAGCAGGCACCTACGGCGCGGCGACGACGCACTTTGAGTCGCTGAAGCTCCTGCCGCTGCGCGACGACGCGTTCCAGAATGCCGCGCTGCAGCTCGATCCGGGGACGCTGACGCCGACGTACCGCCTGCAGCTGGGTGAATTCGGTTCGTCCAATCCGCTGGCGCTGGCGGCGCGCGTGGGTCTGAGCCCGGCGATTGTCGAACGTGCGCGCGAACTTGCGGGCGGCGCGGGCGGGGAATCGGCGCAATTGGTGGACAAGCTGCGGGCGGAGCGCGCGCTGGTGCACAACCAACTGCTGGAGCTGGAGCAGCAGCGGACGCAGTTGGACCGGCAGCGGGCGATGCTGGAGGATCAGCGGCAGCGCGAAAAGGCGGCGGCGGATCGGCGAATCGAGCGCGCGGCGGCGGACGCGCTGGCGCAGGTCGCGGACGTGCAGCGGCAACTGGATGAAGCGCGGCGGGCGCTGCGTGAACAGGACAAGGAGGCACTCGTGGCATCGCAGAAGGCATTGAGTCAGGGGCATCAGGAGTTGACGCAGCTGCGGCAGGGCGTCGCGCCGCCGACGGGGCCGGTGCGCAAGCCGTGGACGCCGCAGCAGCAGCGGCCCGATGGTTTCGTGTGGCATCAGGGGCTGGGACGCGTCGTGCAGATCCTGGAGATCGACGCGATTCGCCAGAAGGCCAAGGTGCAGGCGGGGCCGCTGTCGGTCCAAGCGGCTTTTGCCGAGCTGCGCGTGGCCCTGCCGGCGGATTTGCCCCGCCAACAGGCGCGGACGCAGCAGTCGAGCCTGCCCGCGCACGTGCCGGAGCCGGTGGACGACGAGACGATGACGCTGCGGATTCCGGAGCGGACAATCGACCTGCGCGGGATGCGGGTCGAGGAAGGCCTGGAGAAGCTGGCGGTTGCGCTGGATCAGGCGGTGCTGCACGGGACGCCGGGCCTGTGCATCGTCCACGGCATGGGGACGGGCGCGATGCGGGAGGCGGCGCGCAAGGCGATCAAGATGAACAAGCAGGTGAAGCGGTTCCGCTCAGGCCGGCAGGGCGAAGGCGGGGACGGGGCGACGTTCGTGTGGCTGGCTTAGGCTCGCCGACCAATGTCCAACACCAACTTCTTCCAGTCAGACCTGTTGCGTTCAGGACTGGATCCGCGAGCGCGCACCGCCGGTGACACGCCGCGGAAGGAAGCGGTTTGATCTCGAACTTCGGTTGGCGGGTATAGAGCGGCTACGGTCGGGCGAAACCGGAGAGACATTGCCCAGCGGTCAGCGGACCTTCCGAGCCCGGCCACCGCACAAGCCGCGTGTTGACGACCTCGCCGCGGGCATCGCGCACGAGCTCGGGCCGCGACGCATCCACCGCCAGCCGCCGCACTTTGCCAGCGCGTTGGGCGATGAGCACGATGCGCGAGCCGTCGATGCGCTCGACCACACCGACGAGCGTCACGCCGTCGTCCGGGCGGCCATTGCTGTTCAGATCCGCCGTGTTCTTGAAGAAGATGAGATCGCCAGGCAGCGCGACGCCGGCCGAAACCAGCAGACCGCGCTTCTGCAGCAGCTCGTACAGCGCCGGCGCATAGGGCCGATTGCGGTCGACTTCCAGATCCTGGCCCGCCGCGCGCAACACGTGCGCCACGAACGCGCGATCCTGCAAACCTGGCGTGCCGAGCAGCGCGGACGCCGACTCCACGCGCTGGATGCCGCGCAGGTCCGCCTCTGTCCGGGTCGACCCCACCAACGGCTGCTGTTCACGCGGCGGATCGATCGCCGGCTTGGTCGGCTCCGGCGGCGGCCGCGGCGACTCCGCGATCGGCGCAGCCACGACGCGCGGCGGCGGTTCACTGCGCACAGGCTCGCGCTGGGTCGGTTCGGCGCGCGCCGTTTCCAGATGCGCGTGTTCTTTCTGGACTGGCACCGGCTGGGCGCGCACTTGCGGCTGCGGCTCGGCATGCTGCGGCGCCTTCACCGGTGCGGCATGCGTGACGGGCGCGGGTTCTGCCACCGGTGAACGGGACGGCCGCGGGCGGGTGGCCCACGGATCGAGATTCAACGCTCCGGCGCCATACGCATAGCTGTCGGCGACATGGGTCGCACCGGTACAGCCTTGCGCCATCGGCAGGACCAGCAGTCCAGCGGCGATCAAGGCCAGGCGCAAGCGATTCCGCAAATGTTGCTGCAAGTCAGCATTCCCACGTCGAGACGGCCTCGACTCCAACAGAATGCGGCCGCCAGCTTTTTCGTCAAGTTCGTCCTATTCTGACTGGCGCTCGGCGTCGCATTGAATACACTGCGGCGCGACGCGTTAGCGAGTCAGGAAGTGTCTGTTGAACTGCGGAGGATGGAACATGTGGAATACCGTCATTGATTTGCTTCATGGTCGTTTGCGCGCAGTTGCGCTGGCCCTGCTCGCCGTCGCCCTGCCGCTGCAGGGTTGCATCGTCGACAACGGCTCGTCGCGCGGCAGCATCCTCGTGTACTGGGACACGCCGCCGGGTACTTCGTGCAACTCCATGGGCATCGCGAGCGTCAACGTCGTCGTCGCCCACAACGGCATGCCATACGGCACATTCAGCAAGGGCGCTTGCGCCGCGGGCGCGATGACCATCGAGGTCGTCGAAGGCTCCTACGCGGTCCACGTGGAAGGCATCGCGTACGACGGCACCGTCATCGCCGTGAGCCCCACCGTCAGCGTCCCCGCCCTCGCCTACTCGACGGTCTCGACCGCCATTCTTGAACTCGACCCCACAACGCCGGTCAACAACGGCCTGAGCAGCATCCAGGCGACGTGGACAATCGCCGGCCAATCGGCCATCAGCGGGTGTGGCGCCAACGGCGTCAAGACCGTCGTGCTCAGCATCATCGACGCCAGCCAAACCAAGGTCCTCGCAACCGCGCAGGCCACCTGCGCCAGCGGATACGCGACGGTCGGCAACCTCGGCGCCGGCACCTACTACGTGCAGTTGGACGGCTACACCGCCAGCGATGCGTCCGGCCAACCGTCCTGGGGCACCACCGCACTGAAAGGCCCGCTCGCGCTCGGCGCCAACACGGACCTGACGTTCAACACGCCGCTCGACATCACCAAGCTCGGCGCGACGACCACGGTGGGCGGGCTCTCGCTGGGCTGGACAGTCTTCGGCAAGCCCGCGGCGTCGGGATGCACGACGTACTCCATCGACAAGCTGAACGTCACAGTGCTCGCCGCGGACCGGACTTCCGAACTCGGATCTGCGCAGGTGAGCTGCGGCTCCGGGCAGATTTCCTTCAGCAGCCTCCCAGCCGGCAACGTCTACCTGCGCATCGACGAAGCCAATCCGCCCGACACGTCCGCGTACGGCAACGTCAACCTCGCCGGGCCGTTCGCCATCCTGGCCAACCAGACGAGCAACGTCACCACACCGATCGACATTGGCCAGCGCACGCTCATCGCGGTCCCGCTCGCGTTCGCCGACGGCGGTTCCTGCAGCAGCCATGGCGTCGGCAACGTGCAGTACCAAATCAGCGGCAATGACAAGCTCATCGTGCCGTTCAACGACGCCGACGCGACCAAGCCTAGCGACCTCGCCGGCATGAACTACAAGCAGCGCGTGATCGACCTCGACAACTCCCCCGCCGCCTGCGCCGTGCCGCCCACCGCGACTGGCCTCGTCATCTGCAATGCCCACGGGATCAGCAAGTTGACGATCCAGGCGCATGGCATCGTCAACAACACCATCAGCTACGCCGCCAAGATGGACGTGACCGGACTGTCCGACGGCAAGCTGACCAAGGTGAATTCACCGATCGCGCTGCAGGCCTGCTCTGGCGGCGATCCGCTCTGCCAATAGCCGCCGCCGCCCGGACTTTGGCGATTGACGCAGCCCCGCACTTCGGGCTAGCGTGCGCCCCGCTCGCGATGCGTCTCTACGGAGACGCCGGATGCCAGCGGAGAGTCACATCTCCCTGACATCACGAGGGAAGCCGGAAAGGGTCGCCAGGACCCAAGCCGGCACGGACCCGCCACTGTAGGCAGCACATCGGCCAACCACAAAGCCACTGTCGGCCCGGGTAAAACTGGGCAGCTCCTGAAAATGGGCGACGGGAAGGCGGTTGAGCCCGCGCTGCGAGTCAGGAGACCGGTCGCGCGCAAGGACTGCCATCCGAGTGGGAACTCGGAGGGACTGCGTCCCCGGGGATTGGGGCGCGAGGGTCAGATGTCGCTGCGCGTCCGTCCGTTGCTGTTTTGCCTGTTCGCTTGCGCGTCGCATGCGGCGCTGGCTGCGGATTTGCCGGACCAAGCCACGCCGAGCACCCTGCCCACCTGGCGCCTGCCGGCCTCGCGCGTGCACGGCCGCAAGCCGGACATGCCCGCGGCTGAGCTGGATCCGACCGCGGCGGCCAACGTCCTGACTGGAGAGGACCTCCGCGACCACCACCTGTCCGTGCCAGAAGCGCTGGATGCCCAGGCCGGCCTGCGCGTGCAGCAGCTGAGCGGCTTTGGCGCGCCGGCGCTGCTCAGCATCCGCGGCTGTTCGTCTGAACAGGTTGACGTCTACATCGACGACGTGCCCGTGCTGTCGTTGGATGGCTCGCCGCTGGACCTCGCCGACTTGCCGTCGGGGCAAATTGAGAGGCTGGAAATCTACCGCGGGATGACGCCGGCGGCGCTGGGCAGTCAATCGGTCGGCGGCACGCTGCGCCTCACGTTGCGGCAGCCCAACGGCGTGGGCGGCGAAATCAACGCGGGAACCGGGAGCTACGGCGCGCGGCAAACGGAAGCGGCGGTGGCGTGGCACTCGGATGCGCTGCGGATCTCCGGCGGCATCCGCTGGGTGCACGCCGACGGCGATTTCCCGTTCCGCTTTGACAACGGCACGCTCTACAACACCAGCGACGACGCGACGCGCATCCGCCAGAACAACGCGCTGGACCGCCTCGGCGGCACGCTGGGCGCGCAGTGGCAAATCAACAAGCGCTGGTCGCTGCAAGGCCGCTGGTTTGGCGCCGGGCTGAAGCAAGGCATTCCCGGTCCGGCGCTGTTTGAATCGACGACGGCGAACCTCACGCGCGATCGCCAGTTGGCGGCCGTGTCGCTGCTGGGTCAGAACGTCTGGCGGCAGGACGATCGGGTGCGCGTGTCCCTGCAGGGCAACTGGCTGGGTACGGGCGTGAATGACCCGCACGGCGAGCTGGGCGTGCCATGGCAGACGACGCAAGCCGTGCGCACGACGGGCTTGCAGACGGTGTGGCAGACGCCGATCGCGGGCGTGCTGAGCGCGGTGACGCGGCTGTCGGCGATGGCCGGCGACGTGGCGACGCACGATGTGCTGACGGGGACGGACCAACCGACGTCGTCCCGGCAATCGCTGCAGGCTGGTCTGGGCTTGCCGCTGCATTGGCAGGAAGCCGGCGTGCAGGTTGTGCCGTCCGTGAGCGTGGAAGCGCAGCACAGCCGGCGGACGACCGACGAGAGCTATCCGTTCACGACGCGCGAAGTGACGGTCGCGGAGAACGCGCTGTGGACGACGCGTTTGGCGGCGGCGTGGCAAGTGCTGCCATGGCTGGCACCGCGCGTGGCGTGGACGCGGGGCACGCGGGCGCCGACGCTGATGGAGCTGTACGGCAACGACGGCGTGATTCGCGGCAACGCGACGCTGCTGCCTGAAACGGCGATGACGTGGGACGTGGGCGCAGCGGCGCGCTACGAGGCGGACCAGTGGACGGTCGCCGTGGACGCGAGCGGGTTCTACAAGCAGGTCGACGACCTCATCCAGCTTGCGTCCGTCAACGCCCACCAGGCAAGGTTTGACAACATCGCCAGCGCGCGGCTGTTCGGCGTGGAAGTGCAAGCGTCCACGCGGCTGTTCAAGCAGCTGCGGCTGATCGGCCAACATACGACGCTCGTGGCGGAGGACACGTCAGGGCGGCCCGCGTACGACGGCAAGGCGCTGCCGATGCGGCCGCGGACGCGCTGGTCCCTGCGGGCGGACTGGCTCAAGCGCGCGGGCGTGCTCGCGTGGCGGCCCTTTGTGACCGGGCAGTGGCAAGCTGGGCATTTCCTCGACGCGGCGAACCTCGTCGCGGTGCCGGCGCACACCATGGTGGGCGGCGGGCTGCGCGTGGAGCACAAGCCGTGGCAGGTCTTCCTGGAGCTGCGCGTCGACAACGCGCTGAATGCGCCGGTCGTGGACCTCGTGGGCTATCCGCTGCCGGGGCGCACAGTCTGGCTGCAGTTGGGCTGGCACATGTGGCGCGATGACGAGACGCCGCAGCCTGTTGAAAACCAAAACCGGGCCAATGAAATCGCGGAGGTGGCGCCGTGAGATGGCCACTCCTCGCCAGTCTCTGGCTCGCTGCCTGCGCCGATGACACGCGGTCCGCCGCGGGCGGCGGTGCGTATGAAGCCGCCGTGCCGGCGATTGGCGATCGCCTCGCCGTGCTTGGTTCTGACTACAAGAGCTCCGCGCTGTCCCTCCTCGCCGCCGATTCGCAGGCGCGCGTCGGGGCCGCACTTTGGCATTCCGGATCGCTTGTTTCCGCGGCGACAACCGCGCTCTCGGGCGACGTCGCGCTGGGCCAAACGGCGATGGGCGACGGCCGCGTCATCGTCATCGACCGCGGATCGGCCGTCGTCAGCTTCTGGGACCCGCTGACGCGGGCGATCCAGCAAATCCCCGTAAGCACTGGCTTCTACAGCAATCCGCAGGACGCGGTGCCCATCGACGCGCACAAGATGTACGTCGTGCGGATGAAGCGCAACATCCAGCCGACGGCGGATCCGGGCGATTTCGATGAAGGCGACGACGTGCTCATCGTGGATCCGACGGACGGCAAGCTGCTGGGACGGATCGATCTCGCTCCCTGGGCAACGGTGGCGGGCTACGTGGCTGCGGGAAGCCGGGCGCTGAAGGTTGGCGACAAGGTTTGGCTGCCGCTGCAGTCGCTTGCGGCGGACTTCAGCAAGCAAGGGGCGACGCGTTTTCTGGCGATTGATACGAAGAAAGACATGGTGATTCAAATCGTTGACGCGCCAAATATCAAGAACTGCATCGAGATGGCGTGGCTCCCGGATCTGCAACAACTGGTGGCGGTTTGCCCCGGCGCGTACGTCGACAAAGCCGCTCAGGGCGACCATGCCGGGATCGTCGTGCTCGCACCGGGAGACGTGACATCGACCGCAGGCGTGGCCTTCGTCGCCAAGGACTTCGGCGGCGCCACGACGCTCGGCCGGGATGTCGCCTGCCTGCCCGGCGGCCATTGCCTCGTCGCCACGCCCGGCGAACCGGACAGCGGCACGCACGACCGCATCTGGCGGTTTGAACTCTCCGGCGGCGCGCCCGTGCAGGTCGGCGAAGGCAGCGGTCCATTTGCCGTCAGCGGGATGACCGCCCTCGCCGCCAGCCACCGCATCCTCGTCGGCGACCGCACCAACCCCGCGGGGGACGTGCGCATCTTTGAGCTGTCCACCACCGGCACAATCGAAAAGACCGCCACCACGAGCGATCCCGGCGGCCTTGGCGCCATCGACTTTGGAGTCTTCTGATGCGATGGCAATGGCTTGGAATCTGCTTGGTGATGTCTTGCTCGCGTAAAGACCCGACATCTCCTTTTGAACAAAAGACATTTCAGCCGCCGATAGCCCAGGAAGCGGCCGGTCCGGCGACCGTCGTCGACCAGCGCGGCCATTCCGTCGCGCTCGCCCAGCCCGCGCGGCGCATCGTGTCGCTCTCGCCCGCGCTGACGGAGACGCTGTTCGCGGTGGGCTGCGGCAGTCAGGTCGTGCTGCGCGACGGGTGGAGCGACTATCCGCCCCAAGCCCGCGCGATCCCGGCTGTGGAAGGTTTTGCACCAAGCGCGGAAGCGATCCTCGCGATGCGCCCGGATCTGGTGCTCAGCAACTTTCCGCCGCCCGCGCTCGCGGCCGCGCTGGATGCCGCGCACGTGCCGTGGCTGGCGTTCGCGCCCAAGCACATCGCGGAAGTCGCGCAGACGCTGCGCGCCGTCGGGCTGGCGTGCGGAAAACGCCAAAATGGCGAAGCATTGGCGAGTGCTTTTGAGAATCGAATCAAGGCGATTGAGGGCCGTGTGCAAGGACGTCCATCACCTTTGGTTTTCTACGAAATGGACGCCGGAATCGGCGGGCAGCCCTACACGATCGGCCAGGCGACGTTCGGCCACGAGGTGTTGACGCGCGCGGGCGGCCAGAACCTCTTTGCCGCGGAGCCGCGCGAATGGTTCCAGGTCTCGCCGGAGGCCGTGTTGACCGCGGATCCGGATGTCGTGCTGCTTGGCGACGCGGACGTGCAGGACCAACCGCAATCGCTAGCGACGCTGCGCCGCCGGCCGACGATGGCGCTCCTGCGCGCGGTTCGCGACGGCCAAGTCTTTCCGCTGCACGCGGATCTCGTGGCGCGTCCGGGGCCCCGGCTGGCGTTGGGCGTCGAGGAAATCGCCCGGCTGCTGCACCCGGTCGCGCTGCTGGACCTGCCGCTCTTGGCGCCGCTGTAGGGAGTTCGCTTGGTTCGGTCCAGTCCAATGCGCGCGTGGCTCCTCGGTTTTGCCGTGCTTCTGGCGGCGGGCGCGGTGACGTTGTCCTTTGGCGCCGGCCACACGCCGATTTGGCGCCTGCTGCAGCAGATCCGTGAAGGCGACTCGGTTGCGCTGGCGATCCTGCGCGATGTCCGGCTGCCGCGGGCGTTTGCCGCGCTCCTGGTCGGCGCATCCCTGTCGCTGTCGGGCGTGCTGCTGCAGGCGGCAACGCGCAATCCCGTCGCCGATCCCTACCTGGTGGGCACGAGCGCTGGCGCGACGACGGCGGCTGTACTCGCTGCCCCGCTGGCGGCGTGGCTGTCGGGGCTGCTCGCGCTGCCGTTTGAACAGGTGCTGCCATGGCTGCAGCCGCTCGCGGCGTTTGGCGGGGCGCTCGCGGCGGTGTCGCTGGCTTTCGCGATCGCCCGGGCCGGCGGGCCGCTGCGGCCGGAGCGCGTGCTGCTGGCGGGGCTGGTTCTGACGGCATTTGCCGGCGCGGCCACTTCCTTTATCCTCTATCAGTTCAGCGATATGCGCCTGCGCGCCGCGACCTTGTGGCTCATGGGCGGGGTGTCCCTGCCCGATTGGCGGCTCGCTGTGCCGATGACGCTGCTGCTGGTCGCCGCGCTGCTCTGGTCCCTGCGTGCGGCAGCGGGACTCAATGCGCTGGGTCTCGGGAGCGATGCAGCGCGCGGCCTGGGTGTCGACGAAGCGACGCTGGCCAAGCACGCGCTGTGGTGGTCCAGTGCGCTGGCGGCGATTGCGGTGTCGCTGGGCGGGATCATCGGCTTTGTCGGCCTGCTCGTGCCGCACGCGCTGCGCGGCTGGCTGGGTCGCGACCACCGCGCGCTGCTGCCCGGCGCGGCGCTGTTTGGCGCAGCGTTCCTGATGTTATGCGATGTGCTGGCCCGCGTGCTCGTGGCGCCCGCGGAGTTGCCGGTGGGCATCCTGACCGCGCTGGCGGGCGCGCCCGTGCTCGTCGTGCTGCTCGGCCTGCATCGGCGCACGGCGGTGCTGCGGTCCACGCCGACGCCGCAGGGCGCGGCGACTGACGCCGTGCTGGCGACCCGCGACTTGGTGCTCCAACATCCCGGACAGGCGACGCCGACGCTGCGCGATGTGCATCTCGACCTGCCGGGCGGACAGTTGCTCGTGCTGGTGGGTGCCAATGGCGCGGGCAAGTCGACGCTGCTGCGCGTGCTCGCGGGGGTGGCGCCAGCGACGTCCGGCCTGGTGCTGGACCATGGGAACGTGCGCACGCAGGCGACGCGCGCGCCCGACCACGTCGCGTTTCTGCCCCAAGATCCGCGTGCGGAGCCGGGGCTGACGGTGCAGGCGCTGGTCGCACTGGGCCGCACCGCGTTCCTCAGCAAGCAACCCTGGCGCGCGGACCTGCCGCCGGAGGACCTGTTGGCGGTGCAGCGGGCGCTCGCGCAGTGTCAGCTCGCCGACCGCGCGCATGAGCCCTGTGCGGCGCTGTCCGGTGGGCAACTGCAGCGCGCATTCGTGGCGATGGTCCTGGCGCGTGAAGCGGATGTGGTGTTGCTCGACGAGCCGTCCGCGTCGCTGGACCTGCCGCAGGCCGAACAGATGCTGGCGATGCTGGCGGACGTGGCGCACGCGCACCGTCGGCTGGTTATCGCCGCCGTGCACGACTTGCGGCTGGCGACGCGCCATGCCGATGCGATTGTCGTGCTGCACGCCGGCCAGAGCCTCGGGCCGTTCGCGCCCACTTCGCCGGCGCTGCGACAGGCGTTGGAAGCGGCATTTGGCCCTTCCATCAGCGATTTGGCGGGCCTGCGGTGGCCGACGTAGCAATGCCTTGACCTGCCTGAACAGCGCAGACACTATCCGGCCTCGCTTTGGCGCAAACAGGAGACGCAACATGTTTTTCGAGATCATCCAACAGTTCAGCAAGACCCTCACCAACCTGGACGCCATCATGGCCAAGGCAGAAAAGCACGCGGAAGCGCGCAAGTTCAACCCGGACAACTTCCTGACGATGCGCATGGCGCCGGACATGCTGCCGTTCACTGCGCAGATCCGCATTGCCTGCGACACGGCCAAGGGTGCGGCTGCGGCGACGTCCGGCACGGAAGCGCCGAAGTATGAGGATGGCGAGCAGACGTTCGCCGAACTGCGCGCGCGCATCCAGAAATGTCGCGATTATCTGGCGGCGTTCAAAGCCGAGGATTTCGCCA
>CAINLT010000298.1 GCA_903850505.1 uncultured Myxococcales bacterium
GCAGCGAAAACGAGAGACGCCGAGGTCGTGCCCAAGGCCACGCGCCGCACCTACACTGCCGAGTACAAGCTCAAGATCGTTCGAAAAGCCGAGGCGTTGTCGGGCACAGGCGGCATCGGCGCGATGCTGCGCGAGGAAGGGCTGTACGACACGCAGCTCAGCGAGTGGCGGCGCGCGGTGGCTTCGGGCAAGGCGCCAGTCAAACGCGGGCCCGTCGCGAAGCCCGTGGACCCGAATGCGGCGGAGCTCAAGGCGCTGCGCCGGGAAAACATGCTGCTCAAGCGACAACTGGCGCGGTCGGAACTCGTTATCGACATTCAAAAAAAAGTGGCATCGCTGTTGGGGATCACACTGGCCAAGCTGGGCGACGAGGACGATTGATGCAGGCCGTGAGCGAATCCCTGCCGCCAGGCACTGCTGCGGACGCCTGCCGCGCGTTCGGCGTGCCGCGGGCGTCGTGGTACCGCCACGAGCGGCCCGTGCCGGTCGCGTACGGGCCGAAGCAGCGGCGGGCATCGCCTCGGCGCTCGCTGTCGGCAAACGAGCGGACGGATGTGCTGGAAACCGTGAACAGTCAGCGCTTTGCCTACCAGGCGCCGGCGGAAATCGTGGCGACGCTGCTCGATGAGGGGCGGTACATGTGCTCGGAGCGAACCATGTACCGCGTCCTCAAAGACCACGACCAGGTGCGCGAACGCAGAAGGGTTTTGCGTCATCCGACCTACCAGCGCCCCGAGCTGCTCGCGACGCGGCCAAACGAGGTGTGGACGTGGGACATCACCAAGCTAAAAGGGCCGGTGAAGTACCAGTATTTCCAGCTGTATGTGATGCTCGACATTTTCAGCCGCATGGTCGTGGGCTGGATGCTGGCCGACTGCGAAAAGGACGAGCTTGCGGGCCAGCTCATCTCCGAAACCTGCGAACGTCAAGGGATTGTGCCTGACCAGCTGAGCATTCACG
Organism: uncultured Myxococcales bacterium; assembly: GCA_903850505.1. Classification (GTDB taxonomy): domain Bacteria; phylum Myxococcota_A; class UBA9042; order UBA9042; family UBA9042; genus CAIYBN01. The sequence continues at coordinate 961 of CAINLT010000298.1, forward strand.
CGGATCGCGGCACGTCGATGACCTCGCTGCACGTGGCGGCGCTGCTGGCGAACCTGGGCGTGACGAAGTCGCACAGCCGGCCACACGTGTCGAACGACAATCCGTATTCGGAAAGCCATTTCAGAACGCTCAAGTACAGGCCAGACTTTCCCGCGCGCTTTGGCAGTCTGGCCGACGCACGGGCCTTCTGCCGCGTCTTTTTCGACTGGTACAACAACGACCACCACCACTCGGGCATCGCGATGCTGACGCCGACGGACCTGCACGGCGGGCGCGGCGATGCGATCCTCTTGGCCAGAAATAGCGTGATGCTAGGCGCTTATGCACAGAATCCGAATCGATTCGTCAACGGCAAGCCGGTGGTCCGAGCGACGCCGGATGCCGCGTGGATCAACCCGCCGATGGTCGCGCGCGTGGTCGCCGTCCCGAGCTAAAGTCGGGCGGCAAGGTGTCTCAAACTTGTTGACAGGTTCCGCCCCGCCTGGATCGTGGACCACATCTCGGCAAACACCGCCTTGGGCGTGTCGGGATGGCGCACGATGTTGTGCGGGCTGCCCAGCAGTTCCTCGCGGCTGTAGCCGGAGACCTTGCAGAACATGTCGTTGGCGTAGGTGATGATGCCGCGCGCATCCGTGTGGCTGATGAGGAACTCTTCTTTGAGCGTCTTGACCATGTGGTCGGCGGTCGCGAAGTCGCCGGACTGCCGCGCGTCCGCCATGACTTGCAGGATTCGGTTCTGTGTCGCCACGCTTGGCTCCCGTGCCGCTGTTCCAGCCGGCATGTCCGATGCGCATAGCACGGGCCGCAGCGAGCGACAATGCCGTGCGTAGCCACGGATGCCCTATCCCTCCGTCAACCTGACAGCCGAACGATGGCCAATGCTGCGTCCCTTCCTGCCGACGGCCTCGCCAGCGTTCCCTGGTAAAATCGGCGCTTCCATCCGCGGCAGTAGCCGGATCCCGCCGACATCCAGGCTGTCCGTGGCCCGCCTGAGCTGTTGGACGCAACGGGTGCGCCCGATCATGGGGAACAGTGCCCAAGACTGCCTGGACATGCGCGGAGAAGCCGCTCAAGCTTGGGCTCGGTGCAGTTCTCGCGCTGTCCGAGGCCCCGGTGGCAGGGCTTGGAGCGGGTCAGGCGATCACAATCGCCGTTGCCCTGTACGACGCAC
>CAINLT010000299.1 GCA_903850505.1 uncultured Myxococcales bacterium
CAAGTGGCCGACCGTGTTGGCGACAAGCGCCGGGACGGCGACTTCAAATAGGCCGATCAGGTCGCTGACGCGGCCCACGACGACGAAGGTGCTGACCAGCGCGCCGGCTTCGCGGAGCGCGTGGGCGGTGCGCGCGTCGGGCTTTTCGACGAACGTGCCGACCTGGGCGATGTCGGCGGACATCGGCACTGCGGGGACGATCCAGCCGTAGCCGTCGTCCAGGCCTTCACCCGGCACGCCGACCAGCGTCACGCCGCTCGCGGCCCAGTTGGCGGCGCGGGCGAGCACTTTGCGCCACGTCTCGGGGTGGCAGATGCCGTGGTCGGCTGGCGTCATCACCACAATGGCGTCCGGCTCCTGCCGCGCGATGTGCAGCAGCCCGAGCAGCGTTGCCAGGCCGGTCCCGCGGGATTCCGGCTGCACCAGCCAGTGGCTGCACAGGCCCTTGGGGACCAGCGGGGTCCAATGCGGGCGGTGATGCTCGGACACCACAACCACGGACTGCCGCGCCCCCACCAGCGGCCGCATCCGGTGCAGCGTGTCTTCCAGCGGCGTCCCGCGGTTCTCCAGCAGCGGGAAGAACTGCTTGGGCACCGGCACGCCATCGTCACCCCGCGTTCGCGAGTGCAAGCGAGTACCTTCGCCGCCGGCCAGAACCAGCGACCAGATGGGGGACGGAGCGGAAACTTGGCGCGCGTTGTTCATCAGGAACTCCGGGGGGACAGGGGATCTCATTCGGTGTCACAGCGACATACGCATACGAAGCAAGCTTCGTGCCAAACTTGAAACAAGATCGGATCGGGAGAGGCGGAGGCAGTGTGGGAAACGGCGCGATGGGGGCGCACGCGATCTTGGGGATCTTTCCGCAGGCGGTGGGGATCTTTCCGCGATCGGGAGAAGGGGTGGGTGCACGGGGCTAGCCAGCACCCGCCGCGCTAAGCCGCCACCCGCGCCTCGCGATAGAAGTCCGCCGGCATCGCGTCCTGCAGCTGCCAAACGATGCGGATCGGCCGCTCACGCTCGTGTCGCACCAGATCCGCGGGACCGAGAAACACGAAGGCCACGGTCTCGCCGCGATCATCCTTGGGCCGTTCGCGCACAAACAGCAGCGGCAAAATGCCCAGCTCGCGATGGCGCAGGTTGCGCTGGCCGCGCACGGATTGCGGCGTCGTGATGCCTTGGGTCTCCCATTGGAACTGCTCGGGCGACAGGGCGCAGTCCTGATACATCGTGGATGGCGAGTAGTGCTTCTCCGTCTTTTGCAGCGTGACGAACAGCAGGTCGCATTTGGACTTTTCGTCGAACAGCACGCCCTCGCGCCGCTCCGCCATCTTGCCATTCTTGAGGAAATGGAACGCGGCGATGACCTGGTCGCCGCTGTAGCGGCAATGCAACTGCAGCGCGACATCGGGCCTCTGGCCAAACGCAATGGGCACGTGGGCGACGCGTTCGCGCAGCAGCGCAAGTAGCTGACCGAGTTCCACGCGCACTGCCGGATGCGCCCAAAGCTGCGCCAACGCGCCCGGCAGGTCGAGCACTGCGCGTTCACCCAGGAGCGTGACGAGCGCGGTGGACCAGATCCGGACATCGAGTCCGGTGGGCATCGGCGGCCGCGCATCGCCGAGCTTGGCCAGTACCGTGTCGAGCAACCGCGGGTCGTCGTTGTGCAGCATGCGCACGAGATTGCGGGCCAGCGTCGCCTCGTCTGGTCCCGCCGGGAGCGTTGGCAAGCCGGCATCCCGGCGCAGCGAGGTAAACGTCCGGTTGTTGCGGTACAGCTCGGACAATTCCAGCCGCGTGTGTGCCAGGAAACTTGCCAAGGAGGTGCCCGCGCCCAGTTCCCGCAGCTCGCGGACCAGCCGATCCGTGCGCGCGGACAGCGTCTCTTTCAGGTTGGCGAGCAGAATCTTGGCCGCATCGGGTGCGAGGCGAATCGCGCAGCCCGCTGGCAGGATCGGAAAGCCCGCCTCAATCTGCCGCACGAGATCCTGCCGCGTACCGCCGAGCAACGCGCGATAACGGACGTCAAAACGGAACTCCCGATGGGCATGGCTGATGAAGTCCAGCACCGTGAGACACGACTTGTTCTCCGCCA
>CAINLT010000300.1 GCA_903850505.1 uncultured Myxococcales bacterium
ATTCAGGTGTGGATCGGCGTGGGCAGCTACGACGAACAGGACGGCGAGCACGGCCTCGCGCACCTGCACGAGCACATGCTCTTCAAGGGCACGGAGCGCAACGGCGTAATGCACCGCGGCGTGGGCGACGTGGCGCACGCGGTGGAAGTCGTGGGCGGGCAGATCAACGCGTGGACGAGCCACGACCAGACCTGCTACCACGTGGTCATGCCGGCGACGCAGTGGCGCGTGGGCCTGGACGTGTTGGCGGATGCCGTATGCCATCCGGCCTTTGACTCCGAGGAACTGGCGCGGGAAATTGAAGTCGTCGTGGAAGAACAGCGGCGCGCGGCGGACGATCCGGGCAGCGTGGCGTTTGAGCGGCTGTTTGAGCTGGCGTTTGGCGGTCATCCGTACGCGCTGCCGATCCTCGGAACGCCGGAGAGCGTGCGGGCGGTGACGTCGGACGCGATGCGGCGGTTCTGGCGGCGTCATTACGTGGCGGAGAACACGGCGATCGTCGTGGCCGGCGCGTTTGATCCGGCGGAGCTGCACGCGGCCGTCACGGAGTTTTTTGCCGAGCAGCCGCACCGTGAAATTGAGCCGGTTGCCGGTGTGCCAGCGCCGCGCCTCAAGGCGGGGATCGATCTGGTCGGCACGGCGTTTTCGGAGGCCAAGGTCCTGCTCTCGTGGCCCATTCCGTCGCTGCTCGAGCACGACGTCGCGGCGCTGGACGTGGCGGCGATCGCGCTGGGTCAAGGCGAATCGTCGCGACTGGTGCGGCAGGTCCTGCGCGACAAGGAGCTGTGCAATGACATCGGCTCGGCGACGTGGACGCCGCCGCGTGCGGGTCTGTTCACGGTGACGTTCTCGACGAGTCAGGAGCGCCTGGAAGCCGCGGTCCTGGCGACGGTCGCCGTTGTGCAGGCGATGCGCGTCGGTGGAATCGAGGAAGCGGAGCTCGCCAAGGCGCGCGCCAACCTGCTGAGCGATGCGACGTGGAAGCGCGAGACCGCGCAGGGCCTTGTGCAGAACCACGGCTATTTCTTGATGGCGACGGGCGATCCCGAATGGGAGCGCCTCTACCACGCGCGGATTGCTGAATTGACCACGGCGGAAGTGCAGCGCGCGGCGTACACGTGGCTGACGCCGGAGAGCGTGCAGATCGTCGTGCTGCCCGGAAAGTCGGATGCGCCGCCGGTGGATGCGGCGCGTTTGCTGCGGCAGGTGCAGGATTGCCTGAAGCCGGTGCCGGCGTCGCTGGCGCTGCATCAGCCGGACGTGCTGGACGGGATCGAGCGCATCGTGCTGCCCAGCGGCGACGTGCTGCTGATCCAGCCCGATGCGAGCGTCCCGGTGTGGGGCATGCGCGTTGCGGCGCTGGGCGGTCAGCTCGCGGAAGATCCGTCGACGGTCGGCCGGACCTGCATGCTGGGACAATTGCTGACGCGCGGCACCGAGCAGCTGTCTGGCGATGCCATTGCCGCGCGCATTGAAGGCCTCGCGGCGGGCGTGCAGGGCGTCGCGGGACGCAACAGCCTTGGGCCCAGTGCCGTTTCGCTCAAGACGACGACGGACGCGGTGCTGGACCTCGCGTGCGGCTGCCTCTTTGGCGCGACGCTGCCGGAAGACGAGATCGCCCAGCAGAAGAA
>CAINLT010000301.1 GCA_903850505.1 uncultured Myxococcales bacterium
AGGCTTTGTCAGATCCATGAATTCAAAGCGTAATTTTAGCTATCGCAGCACCCGCTCAAACACCCGCACGTACTCTTCCGCGGCACCGCGCCACGCCGAGTCCCGTCGCATCCCGTTGAGCTGGATCTGCCGCCAGATGTCCGGCGTGCCGTAGAACACGTCGAGCGCCCGGTCCACCGCCCATTGCAGGCCCGTGAGCGAGTCGTGCTCAAACGCAAAACCGTTCGCCGTCCCGTTCCCCAGCGTGTGCTGCGTCGTCGGGACCACTGTGTCGCGCAGCCCGCCCACCGCACGCACAATCGGCACCGTGCCGTAGCGCATCCCGTAGAGCTGCGTCAGCCCGCACGGCTCCCAGCGACTCGGCACGAGCACCGCGTCGCCCGCCGCGTACAGCACATGGGACATCGCCATGTCGTGGTGCGGGTGAAACCGGAAATGCGGCCAATACCAGCGCTCCAGTTCGTGAAACTGATGCTCCATCGCCTCACTGCCGCGCCCCAGGAGGATGAACCGCACGCTGCGGCTCGCGAGGTACGGGATGAGCTGCGCGACGAGGTCAAAGCCCTTCTGCGCGACCAGACGGGAGACGCCGACGAACACCGGATGCGGGTCATCCGGGTCCATCCGCGCCACTTCCAGCAGATGCCGACGATTGGCCGCCTTGCCCGCCAGGTCGTCCGCGCTGAAATGAAAGGGCAGGTGCGGGTCCGTCTCCGGATTCCACAGGTCCATGTCGATGCCGTTCAGGATCCCGGTCAGCTTGCCGGAATGCCGCCGCAGCACGCCCTCCAGCCGTTCGCCAAACTCCGGCGTCTGGATTTCCTGAGCGTAGCGCGGGCTCACGGTCGTCACGGCGTCCGCCATCGCGATGCCGCCTTTCATCAGGTTCACCGCGCCATAGAACTCCAGCACGTCCGTGTTGAACCATTCCGGTCCCACGCCGATTGTCGCGAGCGACGACGGCGGGTACAGCCCCTGATACGCGATGTTATGGATGCTCAGCACCGACCGCGTGTTGGGCAGGAACTGCCGATAGCCGCTCGCCAGGTAGATCGGCAGCAGCGCGGTGTGCCAATCATGGGCGTGGACGATGTCCGGCTTGCCGCCGAGCAATTGCGCGCTGCAGCTGAGCGCCGCGCGGCAGAACGTGGAGAAGCGCGCTTCGTCGTCGCCGTGACCGTACAAGCCGTCGCGGTCAAACAGCGGCGGACAGTCGCACGCGAACGTGGGCGCGCGCGACGCGACCTTGTCGCCGTCGGCCGGAATGATGCGGAACCAGCGGCTGTCGAGGCGCCGGCCGCCCATCCAGACGCTTGCCGTCGCGCCAGTGTCCTCAAGGGTGCCGCCGCGCTCGATGATCTTGCGGTGCGCGTCGCGGTACAACGGGATGCACACGGCGATCTCCACGCCGATGTCCATGAGCGCCTGAGGCAGCGCGTGCGTGACTTCGCCGAGGCCGCCAGTTGAGCACCAAGGCGTGCACTCTGCGGCGACGTACAGCACGCGCATCTTCTGATCTGATTTACGAACGTTGTGAGCCATTGCGGACCGGATCGTTGCTGTGGCGGCGGACTGAAACCCAAGTGCCCGCGCGCGCTTTGAAGTCGTCCGCTACCGCCGGATCCTGCAACAGCATGGTCGCCATGTCGTGCGGAATCTCGATGGGCCCGGACGGCGGCACATACGTGCCTTTGGGCAGAACGATCGTGCCCTTTGGCGAGCGAAAGGGGAAGCGTTTGGCGTCACTCACTTCATCAAAGCCGATCACGCAGCCGTCGCCAATCACCACATTGTGGTCCAGCAGCACGTTGCGCACCCGCGTCTGGCGGCCGATCCGGCAGCGGCCGGCGATCACGCTGTTCTCAATCGTGGCGAAACGGTGGAAGTAACAGTCCACGCCCGCGATCACGTTGACCAGCTGCGCGCCGGACACGATCGTCCCCTCGCACACCAGCGAATCCACGACCTGACCGAACTCCCGCTGCTTGCCCGCGAGCACGAATTTCGCCGGCGGCAAGTCGTATTGCGTCGTGCGAATCGGCCACTCGCGGTTGTACAGGTTGAACGCTGGCAACACCGCGCGCAGGTCCATGTTCGCGTCGAAATAGGAATCCAGCGTCCCCACGTCGCGCCAGTACGGCACGGCGTCCGGCGCTTCGCCCGGCACGGTGTTCGTCGAAAAATCGTAGGTGAACACGCGATAGCCATCGCGCACCATGTTCGGGATCACGTCTTTGCCAAAATCGTGGCTGGAGTTCGGATCCTCCGCGTCATCGTGCAGCAAATCCTCCAGGATCCGCCGCTTGAAGAAATAGTTGCCCATCGACACGAGGCACATGTCCGGCTTGCCCGGAATCGCAATCGCGTCCGCTTCCTTGGGCTTCTCCTGAAATCCGATAATCCGCCCCGTGTCGTCAATTTGGATCACGCCGAATTGCGACGCTTCCTTGCGCGGCACGGGATACGCGGCAACCGTCAAATCCGCATTCATCTGCGTATGGTGCGCTTCCATCTGGTCGACGGCGATTTTGTAGATGTGGTCGCCGCCAAAGATCGCGACATTCTCTGAAGCCTGGTCAGAAATCAGGTTCAGGTTCTGGAACACGCTGTCCGCCGTGCCGACGTACCAATGCTCGCCGCGGCGCATCTGCGCGGGCACCGGATCGACAAAATGCCCCGGCGCGTTCGACAGATTCCACGCGCGCGAGAGGTGCTCGATCAGCGACGAGGACATGTACTGCGTCAGGATTTTGATCCGCGTATAGCCGGAATTGAGAAAATTGGAGAGGGCAAAATCGATGATGCGATAACGCCCACCAAACGGCGCCGCGGGCTTGGCGCG
>CAINLT010000302.1 GCA_903850505.1 uncultured Myxococcales bacterium
CGACCGAGCCGTACTTGAAGTACGGCGACCGAGGGAGCGAGGAGGTAAGCCGCGAGATGCCGAACGACGTTGACCGCAGCAGACGGCATAATTGGTCGGGTCTCTGGTTACCCCACCGAGAAGACTTCCACCGAGCCAAAGCCACGCAGCGGCGTCGGCCCCAGCGATGCGGCGTCGACTTCCAGGCGAATCCGCTGCGCGGTCTTCAGGTCCACGTGGACGGTTCCCGGTTGCGCAGCGTGCTCGATGCGACTGGCGAGATTCACCGTCGGACCCCAGACGTCGTAATGCGGCACGCGCCCGCCCAGCACGCCGGCCACGAGTTCGCCGCTCGCCAACCCCGCGCGCACCGCGATGGGCTTGCCCGTCGCATCCAGGTGCTCCTCCGCCACGTTCACCATCCGCAGCGCTGCCTTGACCAGCCGCAGCAGGTGATCCGGATCGCCCGTGGGAATGCCCGAGACGACGACGTACGCGTCGCCGATCGTCCGCAGCTTCTGGACGCCAAGATCGCGGCAAATGTCGTCAAAGGCGCGGAACAAACCGTCCAGCGCCTCGACGACCTTGCGCGGATGAACCGCAGTCGACCACAAAGTGAAGCCGACGATGTCCACGAACAACACGCCCGCATCCGGCACGTGTTCCGCCACTGTCCGCCGCTGCAGCTTCAGGCGGCGCAGCACACGTTCGGGCACCATCTCTGACAGCAGCGCGTCCGTGAAGGCGTGCTCCTGCGCGGCGCTCTCCAGCCTGAGGACCCGCTCCACGGCGGTACTGACCGCGCCGACGACGCGCTGGTAGCGCACCGCGTGGGCGGGCTGGTAGCCATTGAGTTGCCGGCTCGTCAGGAAGACCATGCCAATGACCTTGCCATCCGCGACAAGCGGACACGCCATGTTGGAGCGAAAGCCGCGGGCGACCCGCTCCCGCACCGCGTAGGCAAACGGATGGTCGGCGACGAAATCCCGCAAATCGTTGACGATGCGCGGCCGCTGTTGTTCCACCACCGGCACGAGCGTCGTACCGTCGATCTTGCCGACCGCGAGCAAGATGTCCTCATCCCGCGTCTCGTGCGCGCGCGCCCATCGCTCGCGAAGGACCGTCCCGTCGTCTTCAAACAGCGCGATGGACAGGAAATCAAACGGCAGGAACGCGCTGAGCGCCTCAAACAGGTGCTCGCCGACGTCCTCCAGCCGGACGCCGTCCGCCAGCCGCTCGGTCAAGGCCCGAAGCTGCTGCTGTTCCTGATGGATCGCATTGAGTTGCAGCGCCAGGTGAGCCAACACATCGCCAAAACGCGTGCGCTCCGTGGCCGCCGGATCCAGCAGCGCTGCGACCTCCTTGGCGATCTGCAGCAGCACGTCGATGTGGTCGTCCCGGTACGCGTGCGTCTGGCGACTGGAGAAGAACAGCACGCCAAACGCGCCATCAGCGCCAAGCAGCGGACACGTCAGGCTGGATTGCACGCCCCGCTGTCCCATGGACAGGCTGTGCGGCGAGTTGCCGCGATCCTGCGCATGTGCCTCGAGATCATTGATGATACGCGGCTGGCCTGACTGGAGAAACGCGCCCAGGCTTGTCTCACTGACGGCACCGGCGTAGTTCCTGGGCAGGAGCAACTGCGGGTCATCGGCGCGCTGCCATACGCTGTGGAGCCGGTCCGTCTCCGGATCCAGCAGCGCCAAGCCGATCCGGTCGTAGGGAATCAACCGCCGGAAGGAAACGTAGATGAATTCAAGAATTTCCGCGGCGCGGCCAAATTGCCAGTCGTCACCAGCGCGGATGGCCGTGAGCCAATCATTCCCGAGCGTGTTGGCACCGACGCGCATCAAGAACCCCTATCCGGAGCTGAAAAAAATCCGCGGAACAATCTCGAGCAGAACCAGCGTAGGCGGGAAGAAACCGGGTGGCAACGCAGAATTGACTGGACTGATGCGCGGGACTGAACGGAAGTCATGGAATCCACAGGCGGTTAGCCGATCGAGGGAAATTCCGCGCCACAGCTGCACTTTCTGGCGACCGGTCGCGAGACAGGGTGTCCCATTGCCGCCACCGATGCGTTGCACGCGTGCGCGCTTATCCGCGACGCCGCGCGATCCTTTGATGATCATCACACGGCGACAACGCCACGCGCCGCTGACGCCGCTTGACGCCGCGCTGCCAGCCCGCAAAGCTTGGCGTCGGCGCACGTTGGCGCGGGTGAGGCAGCCGTGACGCTCCGTCGTTTTTCAGTCCTGGCGCTCTGTGCGGTTGCGCTGTGGTCGTGCGGTGCGCCGGGGCAATCTGCGGACACGCCGGCTGACG
>CAINLT010000303.1 GCA_903850505.1 uncultured Myxococcales bacterium
ACGCGCTGCGCTTTGGTCTTGGTCCGCTCCAGCAGCTTCCCGCGGGACAACGCCCGCTTGATGACGATCTGGTTCTTCTGGAAGTCGACGGTGTCCCATTTCAGCGCGTAGACCTCGCCAGCGCGGGCTCCGGTGAGCGCCATCATCGCCACTTCGGCCAGGCGCGTCGGGAACTTCACCTTGCACGCCTCCAGCAGGCCGTCGATGGCCGCTGCGCCCAAGGTGTTCTGCTCACGCACAGGAGCCAACTCGGGCCGCTCAGGTTTGCGCACGCGCAGCGTTGGATCGCGGGGCAGGTTGAGGTCCGCTACCATGTCGCTAATAATCGTCGACAGGCACCGCCACCACTGCCGCATGGAGTCCTGCGTGTACGCCTTCCCGTTGCCTTGGCGGCGCTCCTCGGCCCAAACAACCCAAGACTCGATGGCCTGGCGCGTGATGTCCTGACACTCCATCCAGCCCAAGCGGGGCTTGATGTATTTCTTGACCACGGCCTTGTACGTCTCGGCCGTACTGGGCGTCACGCGTCGCTCGCGCGTCTCCAGCCAGCCGTCGCAGAACGCGTCAAACCGTTGGCGTGGGGACGTATCCGGGCGGAGGGGCGTAGCGGTCGAGGCGTTCGCCGGCTCCGGCGGATTCTTGATGGTCACGCGCAGGTCTTCCACAGCCAGCACCGCGTCCGCCTCGCTGGCGCCCTCGGGCAGGAACCGCCGTTGCGTCACCACCTTGCCGTTCGGCAGCCGTACTGCCGCACGTGCCCACAGGCGCCCGTCCGGCGTCTTGAACACGCCCGGATGCCTGGTCTTCTTCAACTTTGTCTGGTCGATTGCCATGTTGTCCTCGCTGAATGTATGCGTCCAAGGTCTCGCGCCGATAGACTTGGGACTTTCCGGACTTGCCGTCGGGCTTCAAATCACCGCGCGATACCAACCCGCGGACCGTGCTCGCGTTGCCAAAGCGCAAGTACGCTGCGGCTTCATCTGTCGTCAGCCACGCCTGTCCCGGCTGTGGCATCGCCGTTGCCTTCTTGGGGCCCGCGCTGCCCTTCTCCTGGCCGTTCTTGCCGTCGCCGCCCTGATCGACGGGCTGCACAGGTTGCGCGACCCAGCTGGCCGCATAGGCATCCAACGTCGAAGTCCGGAACAACAAATCACCTTCAGGGCCAGTGCGGCCGTCTGGCTGTATCCAGCCGTTCTTCAGCGCTTCATGCAGCACGCGAACATCGCTTGCCCGGACGTAGGCAGCCGCCTCGTCCAGCGTAAGCCATTGCATAAACACATGATCTGCGTCAAGTGAACTTCCAAGACGCGATCGATTATCATGAGTTGGCGCACCCGCGCCGACAGACACCAGCTTCTCCATGACCTGCTTCGCGACCGCGGCCTGTGCCGCCGGTCAGCTTCGACCCTGCCGAGCCGCCACCCAGAGTTGGGTGACGGCCGGCAAGGTCTGGGCTAGCAGTTGATTATTTTGGCGTTTTCACCCGCCTACTGAGCCTCAGCACCGTCATCGTCGATCTCATTGTAGTTCTTGTCCTCGGCAAGCTCCGCGAGCATGTCCACGAACTCGATGAACTCATCCACGCTCGTAAGGTGCACGCCCACGAAGTCCATCAGCTTCAAGGTCTGCCCCCGCACCGTGATTGTCATTTCCAGCATCTCCACGGTATCCAGCAGCGGCAACGACGCTTGCTCGTCCGAAAGGTACCGATCAGCCTTCGTCACGACCGCCGGCATGAAGTCGCGGGCCCCGGAATGACCGGGGGCGGCGTAGTTGCTGAAAATATTGCTAGAATCGACGATTTGCTGGCGCACTTGCGCCGTCATAGACAAGACGTTATGGGTAGTTTTGGCGATCATCGCGAGCAACTGCCCGAAACGATAAGATTTCACTTCTGAACCTCCAGTCGCCACGTTGGACGACACGTGTTGACACACCTGCCCGGAACTTCCGGACAGTCCTGACCGGCGGTTTCCCGCCTTCAGTTCTTTCAGCTCCTGCAGCGCGGCTGCGCCACCAGGAACCACGATTGATTTGTGCAGACGGCTGCTGGTTGCCAATGCGCTGGCCC
>CAINLT010000304.1 GCA_903850505.1 uncultured Myxococcales bacterium
CGTGAAGGATGAACAACTGGGCACCGAGTGGTTCCTCGTCCGTGACGAGTGCCGCGTGCGCCACGGGAAGCTCGTCGCACCGTGCCTCCGCGAGCAGGATGAGTTCATCCATGGCCTCTACATGGGCCAATTGTCGGCGGTGCCGCTCCGGCTGAAGGGCTACTCCATTGCGATGGATTCGGTCGTCGACACGCGGGACGCGGTCTTCGTGCGGCTGCCCGCCCCGGCGGAGCATGAACCGGCGTTTGTCCACATCAAGCGGAGCGATGGCACGGTTTCGGAAGTGCACACCGGCCGGGTGCTCACCGCGCCGGAACGCCATCGCGCTGACGACGATTGGACGACGCCCGCGGGCTGGTCGATGGAAGCGCGCGAAGGCGGAGGCGACAAGGCCTTTGCGCTCGATGCGAAACGGAGCGCCGGCAAGATCGCGTGGCAGGCGGCGGTGCGCGTCGTGGAAGTGAAGCCAAGCAAGGAAAAGGCGCTCATCAAGTTGCCGGAGCTGACGGGGCCGGAACCTTTGTCGGTGTCAGCGCGTCCGGCGATGAGCGTGGCCGTGATCGCCCAAGGCCCGCGGCTGAAAGCGCCTGACGCGGAGAACAAGATGGTGAAGGCCGCGCGCTTCGAGGCGATGTTGGACTTCGTGGCATTTGAGTCCTTCGCTCCCGCGGAGAAAGTTCCGAACCTGAGCCAGAATGTCGCCCTGTACGTGCTGGTGCCGCAGCAGGCCGGCGCGATCCTGAACGAGAAGGCCGTGCCCAAGGAGATCCCGGCCGAGCCGCGCATTGCCCGCAAGGTGATCCGCACGCAGTGGAATGATATTCCTGACCAGATGGTCAAGTTTGTCGGTGAGGTCAACGAAGCGGGCTACCACTTTGGCCCGGGGCCGACGCTGATCCGGCACGTGGCGATGAGTGGTCAGTCGCTTGTGGCCGAACTGCAAATCCCGTTGCTGCCGAAGTAGTCGACGCCGCGCGGTTCAGGTGCGGTAGCGGAACAGGCCCACTTCAATCGGACCGTTGCGCAACTCGCGGGCGCTCTCGACCGGCCAGCCAAAATTGCTGACGAAATCCACGTTGCCGCACAGCAGCGCCACCGTCGTGTCGTGGGAAGTCTTCCAACTCGCGCCGATCTCGCGGTAAAGCGCCAGCACGTCGCTGTCGTTCAGGCGCATGCCATAGGGCGGATTGCCGACGATCACGCCGCCCTGCACCGGCGGCAGCGCCCGCGCGTCGCGCTGTACAACGCGCACGACGCCATCCAGTCCCGCCGCGCGCAGGTTCTCACGCATCGCCTGGATCGCCCGCGCGTCGGTGTCTGACGCCTCGATGTCGAGCCCAGACGTCCGCTGCAACACGTTCTGGGCGTGCGTCACCGCCGCGCCACGCACTTTGTCCAGTTCCTGCTGCGCCTGTTGGCCATGCAGCGGCCAACGCTCCACGCCAAACCAACGCGTACAGCCGGGCGCGATCCCGAGACCCATGTTCACCGTCTCGATCGTCAGCGTGCCGGAACCGCAGAATGGATCCCGCAGCGGCTGCCCCGGTCGCCAGCCCGCCAACGTCGCGACCGTCGCCGCCAGCGTTTCCTTCAACGGCGCCGCAAGCTGCCGCATCCGCAAACCGCGCTCGTGCAGCGGCGGACCCGCCAGATCCAGCCACACGCTCCACCGACCGCGCCGTCCTCGCACGCTGATGCGCACGTCGGGATCGTCGGCGTTGACGTTCGGGCGGCGGCCATAGCGGCTGCGCAGCACATCGCACAGCGCGTCCTTGACCTTTTGCGAGACAAAAACGTGGTGCTCCAGCCCCTGCCCGCCATTCTGCGACGGCACGAGGTCGCCCGAGGCGAAGATGGCAAAAGTCGCGTTCGGATCGAGCCACTCCAGCCATGGCAAACGCCGCGTGCCTTCGTAAAGCGACTCCGCGTTGTGCGCGGCAAAGTCGCCCAGCCGCATCAAAAGCCGAGTCGCCATGCGCAGGTGCACGAGCGCGGTCGCCACGCCCGGCCAGCCGAGATCCATGTGAACGCCGTCCCGGTCGTTCCCCAGGACGTCAAGACCCAACTGTCGGCATTCCTGTTCTACCAGGTCGACCGTTCCCAAAGCTGCTGTTGCGAGGACATGCATGGCTGCATCCTCGCTGGATCGGGGCCGCAGACGCAAGCCTTGCCCATCCACGCTGCGCCACCTACCATGGCGGCCCAACGTGAGGAGAGACCCATGGCGAACGCGCTTGAACAACGAATGAATGAGCACATGCAGCGTCTCCAAGCCGAGCACGCCATCGTGCGGCTGTGGCAGCGGGACTCGTCGCTGTTCACCGCGGATATCGCTGTGCAAAAGGCGATCCGCGACCGACTGGGCTGGCTCTTTCACATTGACGCGATGCGCACGCAGGTCGAGCGGCTCGCGGTGCTGGCGCGCGTGACGTCGCGGCTCAACTACGATCGCGTGCTGGTCGTGGGAATGGGCGGTTCGTCCTTGTGGCCGGAAGTGCTGGGCAAGCATCTGAAGGGCAAGCGCGGGCTGCCGATTCGCATCATCGATTCGACGCATCCGGATGCGCTCGCGGAGACGATCGCGTGGTGCAAGCAGGGCCAGCCGCTCTTCCTCATCGCGACCAAGTCGGGCGGCACGATTGAGACGATCAGCACGTACCGCGCGCTCCGGGCGATTTGGGACAACGGCGGGCATTTTGTGGCGATCACAGATCCGGGTTCGAGCCTGGAGACGCTGGCTAGGAACGAGGAGTTTCGCGACACGTTCCTCAATCCGCCGGACATCGGCGGGCGTTTCTCCGCGGGAACGCTGTTTGGCCTCGTGCCGGCGGCGCTCGCGGGCGTGGTGCTGCATGACGCGCTGGACCGCATGGCGGACGTGCTGGAGAACTGCCACGACGAGGATCTGCTGGCGAATCCGGGTGCGCAGTTGGGCGCGTTCCTCGCGGCGGCGCACGATGTGGGTCGGTGGCAATTGCGGCTGGCGCTGGGTCCGGACGTGCAGGGCTTTGGCGCGTGGATCGAACAGCTCGTGGCGGAATCGACCGGCAAGCTGGGCATGGGCATCCTGCCAATGACGGGCGAACTGCCGGAGACCGGCGCGGCGCTCGCGCAGCGGCTGGAGCACGCCGTCGTGGTCGGCATGACGACGTTCGCGGCGCCGGATCAGGACTTCCTGACGCGCGCCATCGATGCGGACGTTCCGACGCAGGCGTTTGTGCTGCCGGAAGTGGCGGACCTGTGGACGGAAGTCGTGCGCTGGGAAATGGCGACCGCGGTGTGCGGGCTGCTGCTGGGCATCAATCCGTTTGACGAGCCGGACGTCTCCGCGGCGAAGGCGGCTACGACGGGGCTGCTCAATGGCACGCTGCAGCCGGTCGCGGCGGATCGCACGCTGGCGGTGAAGTCACTGGCGCTGGTCGCCGACGAACTGGCGGACGAACTGGCGTCGCTGACGTCCGACGACTACCTCGCGGTGCTGACCTGGATGCCGGGCAATCCCGCCAACCAGCAGCGGCTGGAGAAGGTGCGGCAGGCGCTGCAAGCGCGGACGGCGGCGGCGGTCGTCATCCAGTTTGGCCCGCGTTACCTCCACTCGACCGGGCAGTTCCACAAGGGCGGACCGAAACGCGGCTTCTTCGTCTTCATCGACGATTTCAAGCGGCTGGAAGGCGCGGTGCCCGACATCGCGATTCCGGGGCAGCCGTTTGGCTTTGCGACGCTCGTGCGCGCGCAGGCGGATGGCGACGTGGCGGTGCTGAAGGCGCGCGGCAAACCGGTTGTGCGGATTCGCCTGGAACTGGGCGGCAAGGCGTAACCGATGGGCTACCTGCACCTGGACAAGCTGACGCCGGGGAATCTCGGCGTGTTCCTCATCGGCGTTGTGCTCGCATGGTTCCTGTACAAGGCGACCAAGCACCTGGTGATGGGCCTGATCTGCCTCGTGATCGCCGTGCTCGGCGCGGGCTATGCGACCGGCGTCCTTTCACCGCAGAAAGCCATCGACGTGGCCAAGTCGGCCGGCAAGAGCGGTCTGGAAGCGGCCGAGTCCGAAGCCAAGCTGCTGGGTGAAAAAGCCCGGCAGTCGGCGGACAAGGCCACTGAAAACTAGACTGATTCAGCGCTTTTGGCACACCGCGCAGAAGTACGTCGCCCGGTTGCCGAGTACGCAGTGGCTGATGGCCGTGCCGCAGCGGTTGCACGGCGCG
The DNA here is from genome assembly GCA_903850505.1 of uncultured Myxococcales bacterium. Lineage (GTDB taxonomy): Bacteria > Myxococcota_A > UBA9042 > UBA9042 > UBA9042 > CAIYBN01. The sequence continues at coordinate 4,209 of CAINLT010000304.1, forward strand.
CCGTCGCGGCCGTAGACGTCCAGGCGCTGCTGGAAATAGCCCGGCGCTTCATCGCCCCCGACAAAATCCCGCAGCGTCGACCCACCCGCCGCGATCGCCTCCTGCAGCACCGCCTGGCTCGCGGCGATCAGCGCCTTGGCTTCCCGCAGCTTGAGCGTCTGCGCCGGCCGCAGCGGATGCAGGTGCGCGCGAAACAGCGCCTCGCTCGCGTAGATGTTGCCAATCCCCACGACGTGCTTCTGATCCATCAGCACGAGCTTCAGCGCCACCTGCCGCCCATCACAAGCGGCGAGCAGATGCTGCGCCGTGAAAGCCGCCTCGAGCGGCTCCGGTCCCAGCGTCGCCAGCAAGGGATGCTCGGCCTCGTGCCGCCGCTCCAGCACGTCCAGCGCGCCAAAGCGCCGCGGGTCGACGTAGCGCAGCCACAAATCGGGCTGCAGCCGCAGCCGCCAATGCTCGTGCTTGCGCCAGTCATCAGGCGCGTGCGGGTCAATGAACAGGCGGCCCGACATGCCAAGGTGCACGAGGAGCACGCGATCGGGCGCATCGGGCGCCACGAGATCGCACAGCAGGTACTTGGCGCGCCGGCGCACCGCCGTAAAAGTCGCGCCGGCCAGCGCGTGAACGGCCGCGACGGGAATTGGGTAGCGCAAATCCGCCCGCCGCAGCGTCACTTCGGCGATGCGGCGATCCGGCAGCGACTGTTGCAGATGGCGGCGAACGGTTTCGACTTCGGGCAGTTCTGGCATCGTGCGCTACGGCCCTCCCAGCGTCTGGCCGGCCAACTGCGCACACGTCAGCGTCGCGGAGGTCTGGCGGATCAGGGCATCGGTCTGGTGATCAATCTGCGCCGGAGTCGCGACGAGCGCCGCGCGCAGCTCCGCGTCCTCCAAGCCCCGTCGCCGCGCATCGAGGTAGTCAAGGCCATCGCGCGTCCGTTCTGCGAGGTCGCGCCGCACGCACGCAGTCATGCGAAACAGCAGCCGCACCCGGCCTGCGCGGCCCGGCTCGTAAAGCGAGCCCGCGAGGTCGACGCCAACGTCCTGTGCAAGGTCGACAAACGCGCCCTCCAGCGCCGCCGCTTCCTCGATCAGCTGGCCCATCTCGCCGACGGCGTCCGCGTGCCACTTGCGCAGCGCCAACGGGTCCGCCATCGCGCCGCCCGCGCTCAACTGCCGCACGATGCGGTACATCTGCTCCACCCAGTGCAGGTACTGGCGCGTCAGCATCTCCGTTTCGCGATCGCGGATCGCCGCATTGTGCAGGTCGGCGGTCGCAACCGGCAACGGCAGCGCGATCGGCGGCACGGTCGCGGTCGACGCGAGCCGCGCGTCGTCCATAGGCGAGGGCGGCGGCTGCACCATCAACGGCAGCGCCGACGGCACCGGGTAATGCACGCCGTCAAAGCGGGTCGTCTCAACTTCGATGACAGAGGGCCGTTGGGCCGCGGACGGCGCGCAGGCAATCGCCCCGAGCAAAGCCCCCACGAGCGGGGCGAGCGCCCGTACGCGCATGCTCACATGCCCGGCGCGCGACCGTCGTTGGTCGGTCCGCCGTAGGGCGCGATCCACGCCGAGCGCGACGCGGCGCGGCCGGTCTTGAACGAGCGCACGGTCTGGCCGTCGGACACGTAGAGCGTGCCATCGGGGCCGAGCACCGGCGACGGACGGACGCCGGCGTTGAGCCACTTGCCAAGCGTCAGGAAGTCGTTGCTCGAGACTTCACCCGCCGACGCGTCGTACTGGGCAAAGCCGAGCAGCTGGCCGTTCTTGTCCAGCGCCACGACCGCGCCATCGCTGGCGACAAACAGCGTGCCGTCCTGCGCGACGACCGGTCGACCCGCCGGGTGATGGCGCGTCGTCGTCTTGTCGACCATGTTCTGGCTGCCGGGAATCAGCATCTTGGCGCCGGACACGGAGACGCTGACGTTGTCAAAGCCGTCAAACGTCCAGCGCGCGGTGCCCGTCTTGGTGTCAATCGCATAGAGCGGGTCAATCGGCTTGCTCTGGCGCGTCTCCCACACGGGGAAATAGAGCGTGTCGCCGGTAACGGTGGGCGCCGCTGCGACCGTGCAGTCCCCGCAATCGGGGCGGAAGGTCCAGGCCACGTCGCCGTTGCTGTTGACGCGGCGCAGGACGTGGCTGTCCTGGCCCGTCGCAGTGCCAGTCACGACGTACGTTTCGCCATTGCCGCCGGGCGCGAGGTCAACGATGCCCGCGCTCTCGTCATGCCGCCACAATTCCTTGCCGCTCGCGTCTTCCGCAACAAGCGTCGTGAACATCGGCACTTGCGCGAGCGAATCGCGGCCGGTCGGCGTGCTCAGGTAACGCACGGTGCCGTCAGCGGCGATGACCGCGGGCGAAGCGCCGTCGTGCACCGTGGTCGCCGTGCCGTCGGCCGACTTGACGCGCCAAATCGTCGCGCCGCTGCCGCCGTCGTTGGTGGCGACAAAGACGTTGTCACCGGCGATCGCGGCGGGCGTGCCGACGGGCGAACCGTCGAGGTGCGAACTCCAACGCAGCGTGCGCGTCGTCGGATCGTAGGCTTGGAGCGTCGTGCCGCCGTCCTTGCCGGAAAGCAGGTAGATGCCGCCCTGCGCGTCTGACGACGGAACCGCAACGGCGCCGGGCGCCTGGACGAGCGTCGCAACGCGGCCGTCCGGAGCAATTTCCACGAGATCGTTGTGGCCAGCGAGCAACAGCCGACCGTCGGAGACCGCGATGGGCGGCCAAGTGACGCCCTGCGCCTGCACATTGCTGACGTAGCCGCGGGTGCCGAAGGTGCCGCAAACCGTCACGCCATCCTGCGTCGAACAAACGTCAGGCGTGCCACACGCGGACATCGCAACGCCCGCCAGACCGGCAGCCATGAGGTTCATCGCACGCTTGAACGTCAACGAGTTATTCGCGTCCATTGCAAATCCTCCGGCGGGGCAAAATACTCCACCACTCCTGCCACGTTAATCAACTCTGCGCCGCGCCGCAAGTGGCAGATTTTTTTCCAACAATTCAGCGGCCCTTCCGCGGCCGTAGACGCGCCACGATGGGCTGCAAGCGCCGCGGCAGCCCGGGCATATCCACCAGCGCGCCGACAACCAGCAGCACCGCCAGCCAAACCGCCCCACCGACGAGCGTTTCCGCCCAATGCCGGGCCCGCGGCTGGGCCAGGAACGCCCACGGCGCGGCCAGGAGCGCACGGTCGACCAGCGCCACGCCAACGCCGGCGGTGAGCGTCACCACGAGCGCGCGGCCGAGGCCGTTGAGCAACGTCGGGACATCAAGGCCAAGCCGGACGCGCGCCAGCACCAGCAACACGAGCGCCTGCGCCGACATCCCGAGCGTGGCCGACGCGCCCAGGCCCGCGATTCCCCAGCGCGTGGACGCCGAATAGACCGGCAGCATCAGGAGTGTGACGACAGTGCTCGCGATCATCGGCCGCCACGTGTCGCCGGTCGCATAGAACGCCCGTGCCAGCAGCGCCTGACCGCCCCACGCCGCAATGCCTACCGCGAGTGGCACGAGCGCGGACGCCGCCGCAAGCGTGTCGCGTTCGCCGAATTTTCCGTACTCAAAAAGGATGCCCACGATCGGGACGGGCAAGACGACGAGGAACACCGACAGCACGAGCGACAGCCCCAGCACCGCGGCGAGCGACTTCCCGAGCACCTGGGCGAGCTCCGCGCGCGCGCCCTCCGCATGCAACCGCGCGATGAACGTGCCCGTCGCCTGCCCCGCCGCCTGACCCAGCAGCCCGATGGGCACGAGCATCACCTTGCGCGCGGCGTTCAGCCAGGAGATCGACCCGGGCGTGAGCGACGAACCAAACTTGCGGCCCAGCCACTCGTCCACGGTCGTCAGGCTCACGCCGACCATGAGCGGCAGCGCTGTCCACAGAAAGGCTCTCATTTCCGGGTCGGTCGGACGCCAAATCGGCCGCCACTTCAGCCGCCCGCGCGCCGACCACGCCGGCGCCAGCAGACCGCCCAGCAGCGCGCCGACCAGTGCGCCCCAGGAGAAGCCCGAGATGTTGCCAGTGCGCGCGCCGATCAAGCCGCCGGCGATGATGCCGAAGTTGTAGAGCAGCGGCGTCAGTGCCATGGCGCGAAAGGACTGACGGGCCAGCAGGCTGGCTTGGATCAGCCCACCCGACAGGAAAAACAGTTGCGCCGGCAAGACGATCCGCGTGAGATGGACGGTCTGGGCGATCTGCGCGTCGTTGAAACCGTCGAACCAGGCGCGCAGGATGGGCTCAGCCAGCAGTTCGCCCACCACGACGCACAGCAGCGCGACGGCGAGCATCGCGGTGAAGACAATGGAAAAAACCCGATCGGCGTGGCTCAGACCGTCGCGATCCGCCTCACCCGTCCCCGCGCGCTCGGCGGCGTACAACGCGGACAATCGTGGCAGCAGGGAAACCGACAGCGCGCCGCCCGCCAGCAGGTAGTTGATCATGTCCGGCAGCGTAAACGACGCCTGATACACGTCCGTCGCGCCCGTCGCGCCAAATTCGTAGTTGATGAGCCAGTCGCGACCATAGCCCAGCACGCGCGACAGCAGGCTGGAAATCGCCAGCAGCAGCGTTATGGCACGAATTCGCAGGGTCAGATCGTCAGCCACCAGCTTCCTCCGCGGCGAGCATAGCGGCTGTTGGCCGATGCACCAGTTCCTTGCCAACTGCAAAAATTGCGGTACACAGTGGCCATGAACCTGATGCACGCGCTGGTTTTGGGGATGGTGGAAGGGCTCACGGAGTTCATTCCTGTGTCGTCGACAGGCCACCTGATCCTGGTTGGCAAGGCCCTTGGGCTTGGCCAGACGCCGGAATCCAAGGCCGCACTCGATGCGTTCGACATTGTGATTCAAGCCGGGGCATGGCTGGCGTGCGTGCTGTACTACGCGCCGCTCCTGCTGAAGCGGGTCAAAGGGCTGCGCTCCGACGATCCGGTCGAGAAGCAGCTCTCCAGCCGCCTCTTCCTGTCGATGCTCGTCGCGTTCGTGCCAATCGCGGTCATTGGCAAGCTCGCCGGCAAGGTCATCAAGCACGCGCTGTTTCACCCGATTCCCGTCGCGGTCGCGCTGGCGCTGGGCGGCCTGCTGATGATTGTCGCTGAGAAATTCGCAAAAGAGCGTTCAGCCGGCTACCAGTTGGATGACCTGCGGCTGCCGACGGCGCTGACCGTTGGACTCGCGCAATGTGCGGCGCTCCTGCCCGGCACGTCGCGCTCGATGGCGACGATCCTCGGCGGTCTGTTCGCCGGGCTTGAGATGCGCGCCGCGGCGGATTTCTCCTTCCTGCTCGCGGTGCCGGTGCTTGGCGCGGCGACGGCGTACGAGCTGCTGAAGGAATGGCACGTGCTGTACACGGAGATCGGCGTGCTGCCGATGACCGTCGGGCTGATTGCCAGCTTCCTTGTGGGTCTGGCCTCCATCGCCGGATTCCTCAATTTGCTCGGGCGCTTTGGCCTGTGGCCCTTTGGCGTCTATCGCATCATCCTGGCCATCATTGTCATCGCGACGCTGCACGGCTAGGCGGAACAGCGGATGACCGAGCGCATGCGGATTGTGCTGACTGCCGGCGGGACGCGCGAGCCGATCGACGACGTGCGATTTGTCTCCAACGTGGCGTCGGGCGCCCTGCCCGCGGCGATGGCGGACGTGCTGCTCGAGCGCGGTCATGACGTGCAGTACATCCATGGTCCGGGCGCGATCCTGCCGGGACACGCCGTGCTGGATATTGACCTGACGACGGCGACGCCTGAGTCCTTGCGCGCCGCAACTGCAGCGTGGCTGGCTGACGCGACGCTGCGGCGATCGGCCTTGGCAAACGGCGCCCTGACGCTGCATCCGATCCACACGGCCGCGGAAGTCGCCCAGACGCTGCGGAATTTGTGCCAGAAGTTGCAGCCCGACGCGGTGGCGTGCGCGATGGCTGTGGCGGATTTTGCGCCGTTGCCGACGGCGGGCAAGCTGAGTTCAAGCACGGCGAGCCTGACGCTGGAGATGGCGGCGACGGCCAAGGCGATCGACGGCGTGAAGCCCGCAGCGCCCCGGACGCGGCTCCTGGGCTTCAAGCTGCTGAGCGGCGCGACGGAAGCGCAGCTTTGCGACGCGGCGGAGCGGCAAATCCGCCGCAGCGGCGCCGATGTGGTTTTCTGCAACGACATGCAGGATCTGCGCCTCGGCTTGCGGCGCGGCATTCTCGTTGGACCGGGCGGTCGGATCCACGCGCGGCTGGACGGCGGCCAAGGTCAGGCGGGGCTGCATGCGTTGGCCCGCGCGATCGTCGCGGCGTGGCTGCCCGCGTAGACGCCGTGCATAGCCCGTCGTGAGGGACGCTTGTCGCTGGGTCGCCAGGTGCGCCCGCTGCGCGATACGCCCGGCGACACGCGGCTGGGACGTAATCGAGTCGTTCGTGCACCAGCCCTTGGGCCTCAGCGCCCCGGTGCCTTGCGCCCCGCGTCCTCCACCGCGATTTGCCGATCCAGCGCCTGCATCGCCAGCAGGATCGCCGCGCCAAACTGGGTGTGCGTCCGCTCCTCCAGCAACGACCGCGCCTCGCTCAGCTGCGTGATGTAGCCGACTTCCAGCACGACGGCGGGCATCCGCGCCTCTTTCAGCACGCCAAACGGCGCTTGCCGAACGCCGCGAAAACGCGCGCGCGGTCGCAGTTTTTGGAGACCGTCGGCCAGCGCGATCGCCCAATCCTGCGAACGGTTCAGCGCGTTGGCGCAGCCCATCTCCTGC
>CAINLT010000305.1 GCA_903850505.1 uncultured Myxococcales bacterium
CGTGATGCGGTGTGACGTCGCCGTCGATAACCATGCGTAATAAAGCGCGAATACCTGCTCCCGACGCCTTCGGAGGCGGGATCAAGGAGATCTCTCATGGCGAGCCTGAACAGCTTCGGGGCGCGTGCGACGCTCCAAGTCGGCGCAGAGAAGTACACCTACTTTCGGCTGGGCGCGCTGCAAGAGCGCGGCATCGGCCACGTCCAGCGCCTGCCGTTCTCGACGCGCGTTCTGCTCGAGAACCTGCTGCGTTACGAGGATGGCACGAGCGTGAGCCGCGCCGACATCGAGGCCGTCGCAGGCTGGGATCCGGCGCACCATCCGGAGCACGAGATCGCCTACCGTGTCGCGCGCGTGCTTCTGCAGGACTTCACGGGCGTTCCGGCGGTCGTCGATCTCGCGGCGATGCGCGACGCGATGCGGCAGCTTGGCGGCGATCCCAACAAGATCAACCCGCTGCAGCCGGTCGACCTCGTCATCGATCACTCGGTGCAGGTCGACCACTTCGGCACGCCGGAGGCGTTCGCGCAGAACGCCGCGCTGGAGCATGAGCGCAACAAGGAGCGGTACGCCCTCCTGCGCTGGGGCCAGAATGCTTTCCATGACTTCCGCGTGGTGCCGCCGGATACGGGCATCGTGCACCAGGTCAACCTGGAGTTCCTTGCTCAGTGCGTGTTCAGCCGCACCGTGGATGGCGAAATGTATGCCTATCCAGACACTTGCGTCGGCACCGACTCGCACACGCCGATGGTCAACGGCCTGGGCGTCGTGGGCTGGGGCGTGGGCGGCATCGAGGCGGAGGCGGCCATGCTCGGCCAGCCGATCACGATGCTGCTGCCGGAAGTCGTGGGCATGAAGCTGCACGGCCGCTTGCAGGAAGGCGTGACCGCGACCGACCTCGTGCTGACCGTGACGCAGCTGCTGCGCAAGCATGGCGTCGTTGGCAAGTTTGTGGAGTTCTTCGGTTCCGGTCTCGACGGGCTGTCGCTCACGGACCGCGCGACAATCTCGAACATGGCGCCCGAATACGGCGCAACGATTGGCTATTTCCCGATCGACGCGCAGACGATTGACTACCTGCGCTTCTCGGGGCGGCCAGAGACGACGATCGCGCTCGTGGAGGCGTATGCCAAGGCGCAAGGCCTGTTTCGCACTGCGGAAACGCCGGATCCGCTGTTCTCCGGCGTGCTCGATCTGGACCTGGGCAGCGTCGAGCCTTGCCTCGCCGGGCCGAAGCGCCCGCAAGACCGCGTCAACTTGACAAATGTCAAGTCATCATTTGCCAAGGAGCTGCCGGCCCTGCTCAAGCCCGGTGCGACGCTGGAGGCGACGGCGCAAGCGGGCGGAGCGCAGCTGCACCATGGCCACGTGGTCATCGCTGCGATCACCTCGTGCACGAACACGTCGAACCCCACTGTGCTGATGGCCGCGGGATTGCTGGCGAAAAAGGCGGTGGAGCGCGGCTTGTCCGTCAAGCCGTGGGTCAAGACCAGCTTGGCGCCCGGCTCCAAGGTGGTGACGCGCTACCTGGACCAGGCGGGGCTGACGCCGTACCTGGAAAAGCTGAACTTTCATCTGGTTGGCTATGGCTGCACGACCTGCATCGGCAACTCCGGTCCGCTGGCGGTGCCGGTGAGCGCGGCGATCGCGCAGGGCAAACTCGTGGCGGCAGCCGTGCTGTCCGGCAACCGCAACTTCGAGGGCCGCATCCATCCATTGGTGCGCGCCAACTACCTCGCGTCGCCGCCCCTCGTCGTCGCCTACGCCATCGCGGGCGACGTCAACATCGACCTGACGACCGAGCCAATCGGCCATGACGGCGCGGGCAAGCCCGTGTACTTGCGCGAGATCTGGCCGACCCAGACCGAAGTCGCCGCTGCGATGAAGCTGGGCATCACCTCCGCGATGTTCCGCGATGTCTATGAGAACGCGTTTGGCGGCGACGCGGCGTGGCGGTCCTTGCCCGTGCCAGGCGGCGCCAACTTCGAGTGGGACGAGAGCTCCACGTACGTCAAGAGCCCGCCGTTCTTCCAGAATCTCGGCGCCAAGCCCGCGCCGCTCACCGACATCGCGGGGGCGCGCTGCCTCGCGGTCCTTGGCGACTCGGTCACGACCGACCACATCTCGCCCGCGGGCGACATCGCCATGGACAGCCCGGCCGCCGACTACTTGCGCAGCCACGGCGTTTCTCCAGCAGACTTCAACAGCTACGGCGCCCGGCGCGGCAATCACCAAGTCATGATGCGCGGCACGTTCGCCAACGTGCGCCTCAAGAATGCGTTGGCACCGGGCCGCGAAGGCTGGTGGACGACCTTCCAGCCGACCGGCGAAGTGATGACAATCTTTGACGCTGCGATGAGGTACCAGGCCGAGGGCAGGGCGCTCGTCATCCTCGCGGGCAGCGAATACGGCTCCGGATCGTCGCGCGATTGGGCGGCCAAGGGCCCGGCGCTGTTGGGTGTCAAGGCCGTCATTGCGCAGAGTTACGAGCGCATCCACCGGTCAAATCTCGTTGGCATGGGCATCCTGCCGTTGCAGTTTGAAGCGGGCGAGTCGGTCCTGGCGCTCGGCCTGACGGGAAGGGAGACGTTTGATATCGCGGGCATCGCCGACGGCATCCAGGCCGGTCAGCGCCTGGAGGTGGTCACGACCTCGCAAGACGGCCGCAAGCGCAGCTTCTTCGCCAAGGCGCGTATCGACACGCCGGTGGAAGTCGAATACTTCCGCCATGGTGGCATCCTCCCGTATGTCCTGCGCAACCTCGCCTCGGCGTAGGCCCATTCGCCCATTGGTGGGCGCGCACGGGCATTTGAGCGGACTGAGACGTCGGTAAAGACAAAGCTCTTCGGCGAAAGTGACACAATGCGTCACTCTCGGGCCACGAATCGTCACAATTGGCGTCGCAAGGCGGAGGTGGCGGACCTCCCGCATGGTCATGTTCGGCTTTCAATTCAACACAATGTCTAAAAATTTGTCGAAGTGGTCCTGGTCCTGCACTATCGCCTTGCTGTGCGGCACCCGCGAACTCTAGGCGAGAAAGTCTTGACGACGGGTAGAGGGGCACACAACGGAGGTAGTGATGTCGAAGATTTTCCGTAGCAACAAGGGCTTTACGCTCATTGAGC
>CAINLT010000306.1 GCA_903850505.1 uncultured Myxococcales bacterium
GTGATCCGCCGCTTCCAGCAGCCGCACGATGATGTTCTCCACGTCCTCGCCGACGTAGCCAGCTTCCGTGAGCGTTGTCGCGTCGACGATCGTGAACGGCACCTTGAGCACGCGCGCCAGCGTCTGCGCGAGCAGCGTCTTGCCCGAGCCGGTCGGTCCGAGCAGCAGCACGTTGGACTTCTGCAGCTCCACGTCCTGGTGCTTGCCGCCCTTGAAGTCGATGCGCGTGGAGTGGTTGTACACCGCCACGGAGAGCACTTTCTTGGCGTGATCCTGGCCGATGACGAACTCATCGAGGATCTTGCGCAGATCGCGCGGCTTGGGAATGGAGGCCAGATTGGGCAGCTTGTCGTCGCGCTCGACTTCTTCCGCGATGATGTCGTTGCACAGGGCAATGCACTCGTCGCAGATGTAGACCGTCGGTCCGGCGATCAACTTCTTCACTTCTTTCTGGGACTTGCCGCAGAAAGAACAAGACAGGTTGCTGGCGTCGCGTCGGCGTTCGGTCATCTCTCTCGCTCCGGACTGGATGGCCAGTCGCCTTGTCGCTCACACTCTATACACCGGCACCGGGGCGCGTCAAAGACGCATTCACTTGGACGCGGCGATCGCGCGCAGGGTTCACACACCGCGCGCTTCTCAACGTAGTTCAGGCCTTGCCCTTGCGCACCAGCACGTTGTCGACCACGCCGTACGCCTTGGCCTCTTCCGCGCCCAGGTAGAAATCGCGATCGGTATCGACACGAATCTTCTCCAGCGGCTGACCGGTGTGACGCGCGACGATCTCGTTCAGGATGTTCTTGGTGTAGAGCATCTCGCGCGCCTGAATGTCGATGTCCGACGCCTGACCCGAGAACCCGCCGAGCGGCTGGTGTAGCATCACGCGGCCGTGCGGCAGGATGACGCGGCGACCCTTGGTACCGGCTGACAGCAGCACCGCCGCCATCGAGGACGCTTGGCCGAGGCAAATCGTCGCGATCGGGCACTGCACGTACTGCATCGTGTCGTAGATCGCGAGGCCCGCGTTGACCAGACCGCCCGGGCTGTTCAGGTAGATCGAGATCTCCTTGGTCGGATCCTCGCTCTCCAGGAACAGCAACTGCGCGATCACGGCGTTGGCGACGTAGTCGTTGATCTCCGTGCCGAGGAACACGATGCGGTCCATCAGCAAACGCGAGTAGATGTCCGAGTGCCGCTCGCCGCGCGGCGTGGATTCGGTGACGATGATCGAGTCGTGAATCTTCATGGCTTCCATCCAGGCCGGCGTGCGGTCGACGCGCGTTGAGGGCACCTTGCACGCACTGTTATAGATCCCGACTTGTGGCCGGGCGCTCAGCCGTGGTTGCAGTTCTCGTCGTGCACGTGCTCGCCGTGCGCGTGGTCATGACCCTCGTGATCGTGGTCATGGTCGAGGTCCAAGTCGCCTTCATCGGCCATTTCCGGCGCGGCCGGCGCCTTGGCGGCCCGCAGCGTCTTCTGCGCGCCTTCCGTATAGGTCGCCAGCTTGACCAATTCATCCATCGCCCGATCGCTGCGCACCCGACGGCGCAGTTCATCGCGACCCTGCTGGTTGCCGTACTCGCGCTTCAGGCGCTCCTGACGCGACGGGCTCTGCGCGATCAGCTCGGCCAGCTTGGCGTCGATCGCCTCGTCGTCCGGCGCGATCTCCAGCTTGTCCGCGATCGCTTCCAGCACCAGACCGCGGCGCAGCGCGCTCTCCGTGTTCTTCCGCATGTCGACGCGCATCTGCTGGAAGAAGCGGCCGAGGCTCTTCAGCGTCTTTTCGTCCAGGTGACCGAACGACTGCGCCAGCTGCTGGTCGACGAGCTCGTCAACGAACGACGCCGGCAATTCGACCGTGTTGTTGGCCAGCAGGTGATCGACCGCCGCGTTCCGGCGCGCTTCCAGGTTGCGCTTGGCGGCGTCGGCGGCCACTTCTTCCGCCACGGCCGTCTTGAGCGCGGCCAGATCGGCATGGCCGAGGTCCTTGGCCAGCTCATCGTCGACCTTCGGGATCTCGGTGCGGTGCGCCTCGGCGATCGTCAGCGTCACTTTGCGCGCTGTCAGCGTGCCTTCCGCCGGGCGATCCTCGCTGATTTCTTCGCCAACCGTCGCCTTCAGCGCCAGTTCATTGACCTCGTACGGCACGTGATCCGCACCGATCACGAAGCGGCGCTGTTCGGCCGTCTCGCGCGGCGCATCGGCGCCTTCGTCCGTGATCGACCAGCTGCCCACGGCTTCATCGCCGCTCTGCAGGCCCGTCTCCACCGCGAGTTGCTCCGCGCGATCGCGGGCCTTCTGTTCCAGCGCTTCTTCGATGTCGTCGGCATCGGCGACGACCGTGTCCGCCGTCAGCGCCGCGCCCTCGTAGCCTGTCAGCTCCAGCGTCGGCAGCACTTCGCACATCACCTGCACGCTCAGCGGCTTGTCACGCGCCAGCTCGCCCACCGACTCGACTTCCGGACGGCCCACGGGATTCAAGCCGGTCGCCTGAATCGCCTTGAAAACCCATGCTTTCAGGATGTCGTCCAGCGCGGCGCGGCGGATTTCCACGCCGTGCATCCGCTCGATCATCGCGGCCGGCGCCTTGCCCGGACGAAAGCCGGCGACGCGCACTTTGCTGGCGTACTTGGCGGTCGTCGCCGCAAAAGCGATCGCAACCTGCGCCTGCGGCACGGCGAAACGCAGACGGCGGCGGACCTGGCCGAGTGCTTCGACCTGTACGTCGAGGTTCGAGTTGTTCGTCTGGGCGGGCTGAGCGGCGGTCATGTCGGTCTCCGGGGCCCGCGAGCAGCGAGCCAATTCAGTGCCCGCGACGGCGAGCTGGGGGGCAGGTTCGGAACGGTGCGAGAAGAGGGACTCGAACCCTCACGCCAAAGGCGCCAGAACCTAAATCTGGTGCGTCTACCAATTTCGCCATTCTCGCAGGGCTTGAACGCGGAGTTTGTCAATGCAATCAAGCGCTTCTGCGGGCTGTTCGCTGCGGCATGCGGCAGGGAGCGGCGGGTCAGACGCTGGACGCCGCAAAACCACCGGCTGCGTGTGGTTTCGTCGCGGCTGCGGCCGGCGCTGCACTGGCGTGAGGATGGTGTTGGGTGCCCCCTGAGTGATTCGAACACTCGACAAACGGATTAAGAGTCCGCTGCTCTACCAACTGAGCTAAGGGGGCGTAGGAGAACCGGATTCGTCGCCTTTGACGCCGATGTACGCATCGACAACGCGCTGGGCGTTGCGGATTGGCGCGCCCGGCAGGATTCGAACCTGCGACCTGCGGATTCGAAGTCCGATGCTCTATCCAGCTGAGCTACAGGCGCATCTGACCACAAGTGCGTGTTCAGCGCGGTTTGGGCATGCCCTGAGAGGCGTGCGACCGCGCGTTCTGCCGCGACGAAGCGTTCTGTCATCGGGTCGCCCGCTGAGGGCCGGTCGACCGTCTCGCACACCGTCGCCGCACAGGCAACGGTTCAGAAACCAGTCCTCGGGTCGTCGACCGGAGGACTTGCGGGCTCCAGGCTTGTGGCACATTGGCCAAAAGCACTGTGACCGCGCGGGGTGAGTGATGGGGCTTGAACCCATGACATCGGGAATCACAATCCCGCGCTCTACCAGCTGAGCTACACCCACCGCTGGCGCGCGGCAGGATAGCCGATCCGCTCGCTGTGTCAAGCTGGTGACTTGGCTGAGTCGCTGCGAGGGCCGGGCCCCGACGTTCAGGCGCGCTTGTTCACGCAACCGTGACGCCAGAATCGCGCCGATCTGTTAGGCTCTTCGCCCGGTTAGCCCGGGAGTTTGTCATGAGCCTCGATTACCCCGTTACTGCCGCCGTCCGCGTCCTTCGCCAGCACGGTGTCCCCTTCACGCCCCTGACCTACGCCTACGTCGATCGCGGCGGCACCGCGCATAGCGCCCAGGCCTTGGGCGTCGACGAGCACCACGTCGTCAAAACCCTGATTTTTGAAGATGAAACTGCCAGACCGCTGGTCATCCTCCAGCATGGCGATCGCGCTGTCTCGACCAAAGCCGTTGCGGCCGCGATCGGTGTGCGGCTCGTGCGGCCCTGTGCGCCGGAACTGGCGCAAAGACACAGCGGTTATTTGGTTGGCGGCACGTCCCCGTTCGGTCTGAAGAAGTCGCTGCCGGTGTACGTCGAGCGCTCCATCCTCGGGCTACCGCAGATCTACTTGAATGGCGGCAAGCGCGGTTTCCTCGTGGCGATCGCGCCGCGCGAGCTCGTGCGCGTGCTCGAGGCCAAGCCGATCGAAGCGGCGGTCGATCCGTAGCCACCGCCGATCCCCAGCCGATCCGGCGGCAAAAATGCCAGCGGCGGCCGGAACTGAATCCTGGCCGCCGCCGACTCCACACCGAGAAGAACTAGTACTGCTCTTCGATTTTCTTGAGCTTCGCGGCCTTGCCCTGCAGTTCGCGCAGGAAGTAGACCTTCGCGCGGCGGACCTTGCCGGACGACAGCACTTCCATCTTGAGCAGGCGCGGGCTGTGCATCGGGAAGATGCGCTCGACGCCGATGCCGTTGGAGATCTTGCGGACGGTGAACGTCGCGTCGACGCCCTGGCCGGCGGACTTGCGGAGGACGACGCCTTCGTAGATCTGCACGCGCTCTTTTTCGCCTTCAATGATGCGGCCGTGGACGCGCACGGTGTCGCCGGTCGAGAAGGACGGAAGGTCGAAGCGCAGGTGGCCGCTCTGGACGTAGGAAATGAGGCTGTTCATCATGACTGACTCCGTTGGCAACGCCTTGGCATTGCGGAACTTTCAGGTGGGCAGCGGTACACGGTGGGTTGCCCCGGCGGTGTGTACTTGCCTCCGCTTGGACGCCGCAGTCTCGCTTCTCAGCGTGCGGCGTCTTGAGGCCGGCTCAGCGGGATTCGCCGAGCAGCCGATCCAGTGCAATCGCCACAGCGGCGCGCACTGAAAGGTGATTGTACGCGCCATCCGGGTCCCCGATCCGTGGATCGCGGAGAATCGGCGGCAGGCGCAAGTCCGCGGTATCGATGAGCTCTTGCGTCATGCCCCAACCAGTCCCAAAGACCAGCAGCAGCGGACGCCCATCGACGCCACCCGTTTGCAGGAGTTTTTGCCGGAGACCGACAAAATCCGCATTGGGCGCGCGCATTTGCGCTCCCGTGACGGCCACCACTGGCGCGCGGCCAGTCTGGTGTTCAATCGCCGTCACGGCGTCTTGCAGCGTAGCGACCGCGGTCACTCGGCGCAGGGCATCGGCGCGCCGCTCGTGCGACGAACCCTCACCCTGCGTCCAATGGCCCAGCACTTGGCCGACCATTCGCTGCTGCAGCAACACCGGAGTCACAACGAAAACGCTGTCAACTCCGTACGTTCGACCTGACCGCGCGAAGTCGTGCAGGTCAACGTTGGTGATCGCTGTCGTTACAACCTCCCCGCGCCGGTTATGCACGGGATGGTGAACGAGGGCCAAGAAGATAGAGGTTTGCATGAAAAAGTCAAGCGCGATCAAGACCTGCGCGCGGTGGGAGGATAGGGGCTGCGGCCGTTGGACGCAATCTCCGGGTCAATCTTTGAGCAGTTCGGGTCGCATCTCGCGGGTGCGCGCCACGCGCTGCGCCAGCCGCCACTTGGCGATCGCCGCGTGATTGCCGGACAGCAGGACGTCGGGCACCGTCTGACCTTCGAAATCGCGCGGCCGCGTGAACTGTGGATACTCCAGCAGGCCATCGGCGAACGACTCCTCCGCCAGCGAATCCGCGTTGCCGATCACACCCGGCAGCAGGCGCGCCACCGCCTCAATCACCACCATCGCCGCGACTTCGCCGCCGTTGAGGACGAAGTCGCCGATCGAGATCACGTCATCGACGTGCTGCTCGATCCGGTGGTCAAAACCCTCATAGCGACCGCAAATCAGCGTCAGGCCAGGCAGTTGCGCCCACTCGTGGGCCAGTTTCTGGTCGAACTTGCGGCCGGACGGGCTCAGCAGGATCTTGCGCGATCCCGCCGGCACGACCGCGCGCAAGCACTTGACCAGAGGGTCAGGTTTGAGCACGAGCCCGGCGCCACCGCCAAAAGGCGCATCGTCCACGGTGCTGTGGCGATCGGTCGCGAATTCCCGCCAGTTGTGCAGTTCCAGGTCGATCGTCTGCGCTTCCAAGGCCTTGCCGATCAGGCTCTCTTGCCGCAGGCCGTCAAACAGCGCCGGAAACAACGTGAGGACGTCAAAGCGATAGCTCACCGGTCTTTCCAGTCGTCGATGTCGCGGACGACCAGGATGCCTTTGTGCCGGCCCATTTCCGTGATCGCGTCCGCATTCACCGGAATCATCGCGGCCGCGCCGGAATTCAGGGAAATTTCCAGCACGTCCGCCGGCGTCTCCAGCAGCGCGCGCACCACGCCCACGGGCTTGCGCGTCGCGTCGTCGAGCACCGTCGCGCCAATGAGCTCGTGGATGTAGAACTCGTCCGCGTCGGCGTCCGGCAGCTCCGTCTGGTCGACCGCAAGCACGGCGTGCGTCAGCTTGGCGGCCATGTCGCGATCGTCGACGCCCACCAGCGCCGCCGTCGGCATCGGCAGGATGTCGCGAAAGCTCGCCAACTCGATGAGCACCGCTGGCTTGCCGGGCAGCCACGCGCGCAACTTCTGGCCTTTTTGCCAGATGTCGCTCTCCGGGTTGTAGACCTGCAGCCGCAGCTCGCCTTTGAGGCCATGCGGGCGGCCGATTTTGCCGACTTCGATCCAGATCGCGTCCGGGTCCACCTTGCCGACGCTGCCGGGCAAGGGCTCAATTGTCTTGGTATGATTGTCCGTCACAGTACGAGTTCATCCTTCAGGGAGCGCGTCATCAGCGCGTTGAGTGCGTCCATCGGTGCCAGACCTTCGTGCACGACGCGGTAGGTATTTTCAATGATAGGCACGTCGACGCCAAGTTGCTGCGCCAGGCGGAAGGCTGACCGGCTGGTCAGGACGCCTTCGGCGACTGCTGTCATCGAATTCAGGATTTCGGTCATCGACTCGCCGCGGCCCAGGCGCAGGCCGACGGTGCGGTTGCGGCTCAAGTCGCCGGTGCAGGTCAGCACGAGATCGCCAATGCCGGCGAGGCCTTGCATCGTCAGCGGATTGCCGCCCTTCTTGACCGCGAGCCGCGTGATCTCCGCCAACCCGCGCGTGATCAAGCCAGCGCGGGCGTTGTGGCCAAAGCCCAAACCGTCGGAAGCGCCCGTCGCGATCGCCATGACGTTCTTCAGCGCGCCGCCCATCTCGACGCCGATGACGTCGTTGGTGGCGTAGCAGCGGAACCGATCGGTCGAGAGCTCCTGCTGGAGGAACCGCGCGAGGTTGCGGTCGACCGATGCGATCGTCACGGCGGTGGGCGAGCCGATCGCCACTTCCGCGGCAAACGACGGACCGGACAGGTACGCCAGCGAGCTCTTGAGCCGCCGCGGCAAGACGCGCTCAAAAATCTCGTTCACCGTCTCCAGGCTCTCATTGTCGATGCCCTTGGAGCACGAGACGATCGCCTGCTCGTCGCTCAGCATCGGCGCCATCTGCTGGGCCAGACGCGCGACGTGGGGCGTGGGCATCACGGTCAGGATGATGCGCGCGGACTTGACGCAGTATTCCAGATCGCCCGACGCCTCGAGGCCCTTGGGCAGCACGTGGCCCGGAAAGAACCGTTTGTTCTCAAAGTGTTCGTTGACGTCGTGGACCACGTCCGGCTCGTACGCCCAGAGGCGCGTCCGCAGGCCCTTGCGCGCGGCATGCATCGCGAGCGCGGTTCCCCAGGCGCCTGCGCCGACGACGGCAACGTCAATCTGTTCGCTCATGGGAACCTCACGTGTCGAACAGGTCGCGCAGGCTGCGATCTGTGCCCGCCGATCGGCAGCGTTTGCGCGCCCACTCGCGGAGCGCCTTGACCTGCGGCTCGTAGGTTTCCACGAAAGGCACGGTCTTGGAAAGCGCCGCGGCGATGTCTTCCGTCGTCAGCTGCCGATTGTCCGACCAGCACTGCGCCAGCGCCTCGATGACGCCTTGCTCCACTTCAGCGCCCGTCAGGCGATCGGCGACCTGCGCGAGCTTGTCGAGGTCAAAGTCCTGTGGCCGCCGTCCCGAGCGCGCCAGGCAAATCGACAGGATCTCGCGACGCACGTGCGGATCGGGCGTGTCGACAAAAAACGTCTCGTCAAATCGACCCTTGCGCAGCAGCTCAGCGGGCAGGTGGTCGACACGGTTGGCCGTCGCGGCCACGAACACGCCGCGCTGTTCGCCCAGCCACGTCAGCATCGTGCCGAGGAGGCGCCCGCCGGCTTCCGACGGACTTGTCGCCGCCGTCGCGAACGCCTTGTCGATCTCGTCCAGCCACAGGACCGCCGGTGCCATCGCCTCGGCGATCTGCAGCGCCCGCCGCAGCGGCTCATCGGGCGCGCCGCCCGACGCGTACAGCCGACCGAGGTCCAGACGCGCGAGCGGCACGCCGAGCGCCGACGCCGTCGCCTTCGCTACCAGCGACTTGCCGCATCCCTGCACGCCGATGACCAGCACGCCCTTGGGCTTGGGCAGGCCAAACGCCTGCGCTGCCGGCTCCAGCGCCCGCTTGCGCCGCAACAGCCACGCCTTCAGCGCCTCCAGACCGCCGACTTCCGAGAGGTTGGGCACGTTGTCGATGACTTCCAGCACGCCTTCCGCCGCGACCAGATCGCGCTTTTCCGCCTGCAGGAGCGCCAGCGTGCTCGCGGGATCGCCCGCGCTGATCCGCGCCCGCCGCAGCGCCCGCCGCGCCTGACCAAGCCCCAGCCCCGCCAGCGCCTGCGCTGCCGCATCGATGAGCCGCGGGTCATTGGCCATCGGCGTCCCGCGCAATGCCGCCACGCACAGCGGTTTCAGCACTTCAGGACCGGGCAGCGGCAGGTGCAGCACCACGCGCTCGCGCGCCAGTTCCGGGCACGGCACGTCGATCGGCGCCAGCAAGCCCACCACGTGACCGCCGCGCTCCACGTCCTCCAGCTTCTCCGCGAGCAGCCGGACAAAAGACTGCGACGTCCAGAGCTTGTGACCGTCCGGCAGCAACAGCAGGGTCGGGCGATCGCGCTTGTCGAGGCTCGACACGGCCTGAGCGGCGATTTCTTCCAGCGATTGCCTCCCGACTTTGACCACTTCCGCGGCGAGGCCGGAATGCGCTGCCGCCGCGATCATGGTTCGCTGGGCGTCCGCCAAATCCGCCGCGACGAGGCTGAGCAACGGATACCGCGCGCCAAGACGTTCTGCGACTGCTGCCCAAGTGTGCGTCATCTCTGCCTTGTGTCAGTTCTTGGGCCGACCGGTCGGCGCCGCCATATGGATGCCGTACTGCTTGATTTTGTACTGCAAGTTGCGCGCGGAAATGCCCAGCAATTCAGCGGCATGGGTCCGGTTGCCGTCGGTCTGCGTCAGCGCCGCCTGGATGAGCGCGCGCTCCGTTTCCGCCACGGCATGGGGAATCGACAGCGTCTCGCCGATGCGCGGCGGCGGCAGATTCGGCGGCGGCGCATCGCGGCCCAATTGCAGACCGCTCGCGCCGATCGTTTCGGTGTCGGCCATCACGCAGGCCTGCTCGACGACGTTCTGCAGTTCGCGCACGTTGCCCGGCCACGCGTACGCGACAAGCCGCGCCATCGCCCCCGGGTCCACGCCGCGAATGCGCG
The DNA here is from genome assembly GCA_903850505.1 of uncultured Myxococcales bacterium. Lineage (GTDB taxonomy): Bacteria > Myxococcota_A > UBA9042 > UBA9042 > UBA9042 > CAIYBN01. The sequence goes on from CAINLT010000306.1 coordinate 9,663, forward strand.
TACCCAGCCGCTGATTGGTCTTGGCGACGAAGTGTTCCACCAGCAGGGCAAGATCCTCGCGGCGCTCCCGCAAGGGCGGCACCGTCAGCTCGATCACCGCGAGCCGATAGTACAAATCCTCGCGAAACAGGCCTTGCCGCACACGATCGCGGATCCCGATCGCGCTCGCCGCGACAACGCGCACGTCCACCTGCGTCGGCTTGTTGGCACCGACCCGGCGGATCTCGCCTTCTTGCAGCGCCCGCAGCAGTTTCACCTGCAAAAGCAGCGGCAAATCGACGATTTCATCCAGAAACAGCGTGCCGGTGTGGGCTTCTTCAAACAGTCCCTTGCGGTCCATCGACGCGTCCGTGAACGCGCCTTTCGTGTGGCCAAACAGCTCGGATTCCAGCAGCATTTGCGGAATCGCCGCGCAGTTCACCGCGACAAACGGCCGGTCACGCCGCGGACTCGCGTCGTGCAGCGCCCGCGCGATCAACTCCTTGCCGGTGCCCGACTCGCCCTGAATGACCACGGTGGAGCCAAAACGCGCCACGCGCTCAATCTGCCGGTACAGCGTCTGCATCGCCGCCGCCGTGCCGACCATGCCGTGGAACATGCCCTGGCGCGGCGGCTCCTCCGGACGTTGGCGCGCCATCGCCGGTTTGCCGGACTTGGCCAGCGCGAGGCGCAGCTTCAACTCCGCTTCAGCCATGCGAAAAGGCTTGGACAGGAAGTCGGCGGCGCCCAGACGAATCGCCTCCAGCGCCACCTCATAGCCGCCAAAAGCGCTCATCACGATCGTCGCCGGCAGTTGCCGATCGCGGGCCAGCTTCTCGACGACTTCCAGGCCAGTCAGCCCCGGCATGTGCAGGTCGATCAGCAACGCGTCCGGCTTGTGCTCGGCGATCAGCGCCAACGCGGCGCGACCGTCCGCGGCTTGCAGGACCTTGAAACCACAGGATTGCAGGTGCTCGGCGAGCAACTGCCCAAACGCCGCCTCGTCATCCACGACCAGGACGGTCGGCGTCGCGTGGGCCATCGTCACTCACGAACCCGCGTGTTTCGCGGCGTCGACGTAGGCGATCCGCACGTCGTGCAGCACGCGCTCCAGCAGTTCAGTCTCGCGGGCATCGAGGTTGCCGTGGGTCTTCTGGCGCAGCATCGTCAGGATGTCGACAGTCTGCCGCGCCAACTCCAAATTCGGCTCGTGTTTCTCGCCCTCGGGATCCGGCACGGCGCCAAGATGCACCATGGCTGAACCGGTCAGCGACAGGACAAAAGTAGCGAAATCAATGATTTGCGGGGTGCTCATGGTGTGCGAATCCTTTTCTGACCGTAGCGTCGCCTGCCGCATGTGTCGCGCAGGACTCGGGGGAATCATGAAACGAGGGTGCGTGTTGTCAAGCGCGTCCTATCTTGGCGACGGTTTGTCTCGACGCGTCGTCGTCAGGGGAGTATCATGTATCGTGTAGCGGCCGTTGAGTCCACGCCACAATTGGGAACCAAGTTGTCAGAAAATATTACGCGTTTTCCAAAACTTCCCCTCCGAAGCGAGCCCAGGATGAGTCAAAGTCGCGAGCCGATCTTGAAGGATACCCTCGAGCAGTATCTCGCCGAGGTAAACCGGTACCCGCTGCTGACCCGCGAACAAGAATTCGCGCTGGCCAAGCAGTTCCAGGAGACCGGCGACCCGGAAGCTGCGCGGGCGTTGGTGACAGCGAATCTGCGCTTTGTCGTCAAAATCGCCTATCAATTCACGCACTACGAGATCAAGCTGACCGACCTGGTACAGGAAGGCAACATCGGCTTGATGAAGGCTGTGGCCAAGTTCAAGCCTGATCGCGGCTACCGGTTGATCTCCTATGCCGTGTGGTGGATCAAGGCCTACATCCAGAACTACATCATCAATTCATGGGCTTTGGTCAAAGTTGGCCCGGTGTCGCAGCAGCGCCGGGTGCTCTTTGGCAAGCGCGGTCTGCCGGCGCCCGAGGATGGTGCCGAGCCCGAGGTCGCGCTCCTGGTGGCCGATCACGGCGACGAAGACGCGCTGGAGGCCGAGGTCGTCGATCCGACGGCGGAACACGACGGCACGGAGACGTTCCTGATCGCGGCGGAAGCCCGTGGCGGTAAGCCGCCGCGTGTGGCCCGGACGCCGACGGAAGCCGAAGTCGAGACTTGGCGGCGTGCGGCCAATGCCGCGCGTCACGATCTGAACCTCGATTCGACGATCGGCGACGATGGCCGCATGACGTTGGCGGAGACGATGGCGTCCCCGGGTCCGAGCCTGGAAGATCAGTACGCGAGCGCGGAAGTGACCGACATCGTGTCCCAGCGCCTGCACCAGCTCCGCGATCAGTTGACCGACAAGGAGCTGGCGATCCTGCAACAGCGCCTGCTGGCGGACCAGGAAGTCACCCTGCAGGACATCGGCGACGAGTTTGGCATTTCGCGCGAGCGGGTTCGCCAGATCGAGACCAACCTGAAGAAGAAGATCGCCAAGCTGTTGGAAGGCCTGCAGGTGACCGGCCCGGTCGGTGCCCTGCTTGAGCACGAGCACAGCGCGAAGCGCTAGCGGTTGCGACGAGCCAGGGTGACAAGCGCCAACGGTGGTCATCCAAGGTGCCACCGACGGCGGACGCACTTGGCGACGCCGCGGCAAAACCAATACAATCAATGGATCGTGTCGCGAGCGCGCAACGCCGGGATCTCCCGACGGCCGATCAGCGCTCACACGAAGAATCGCCGCGGGCCTGCGCCTACGCGCGCGGTCGACGCACGACGCCCGTCCGACTGGCCGGCAGCGCAGTAGCTTCGGGCTCGGCCGGTTCAGCCTTGGCGCGGGACGCCGAGCGCGCGGAAATCATCGCAGAATCGTCTTTCTTGGGCGGCGCCTTGGTAGCCTTCTTCGCCGCGGGCTTCTTGGCCGCAGTTGCAGCCTTCGCCGGCTTCGCAGCCTTGGTCGTCTTGGCTGCCGCCGTCGTCCGGCCGCCGCGACCCTTGGTCTTGGCCTTGACCGGCTTGCCGTAGTCGCGCAGCCGATCCACCGCCATTTCCAGCGTCACTTCGTCCTTCTGCACGCCGCGTTCCAGCGACGCGTTGGTCGCGCCATTGGTCAGGTACGGACCAAAACGCCCGTCGATCAGGCGAATCTCCGTCTTGCTCTCCGGATCCACGCCGATCAGCTTGCCCGCCCGCGCCTCAGCCGCCGCTGCCAGGATCGCGTCCACGTCGCTCACCTTCAGCGTCTCGATGTCGACCGTCGGCGGCAGCGTCTTGTTGGTCGTGCCATCGGTCACGTAGCGGCCAAAACGGCCCTGCCACACGGAGATTTGCTTGCCGTCGCTTTCGCGCACGCCAATGTCCCGCAGGTGCACTTTGCCCGCGACCGACTTCGGCTGGCGCAGCACGTTGACCGCCTCGTCAAATGACACCGTCGCAGCGAAGCAGCCAGCGGGCAGGGTCCGGGACTCGTCGCCGCACTTCACGTAGTCGCCATAGCGGCCGACCATCGCCACGATCGACTCGCCCGACTTGGCGTCCTTGCCGAGCGTCCGCGGCAGCTGCAATTGCAGCAGCGCCGTCTCCAGCGTGACGCGCTCCGGCACCATGCCCTTGGACAGGCTGACCATCTTCGGCTTCTCGGCGGCGTCCTTGACGGCCACGCCCAGCTGCAGATACGGACCAAACCGGCCGGTCCGCACGAAAATCGGCAGGCCGCTCACCGGATCGTTGGCCAGCGGCGCTTCACCGCGCGCCTTCTCTTCCACCAGGCTGAGCGCCTTGGCCGGCGTCAGCTCGTCCGGCGCCAAATCCTCCGGCACGTTCGCCGTCCGCTCGCCCACTTTCAGGAACGTACCAAAGCGGCCGATCCGCACCACAACGTCCTCGCCGGCATCGGTCTTGCCGATCGGCACCGAGCTCGCCGTCACGGGATCGATCTGATCGCGCACTTCCGCCAACATCTCCGTGAGGCCGCGCGTCTTGGCGCCTTGCACAAAGCCTTTCTCATAAAAATCGCGCAGGTACGCGCCGGCCTGATCCTCGCCGCGGGCGATCGCGTCCAGCCGATCCTCCATCTTGGCGGTGAAGCTGTAATCGACGAGGTGCGGCATGTACCGCTCCAGCATCTGCGTCACGGCCATGCCCATGAAGGTCGCGACGAGCGCGTTGCCTTTGCGGAACGCGTACGCCTTGTCGATGAGGTTTTGCAGGATCGCCGCGTACGTGCTCGGGCGGCCGATGCCTTTCTCTTCCAGGCCCTTGACCAGGCTCGCGTCGGTCAGCCGCGCGGGAGGCCGCGTATCGTGGCCGCGCGCTTCGAGGTTCGGCTTCTCGTCCCAGCCGATCACGTCGCCCGCTTTCAGGATCGGCAAAGCGCGATCGCCCTCTTCCTTCTTGTCGTCGTCCGCCTCGTCCGATTCTTCGCCGTAGACCCGCAGGAAGCCGGCAAAGCGCGTCGTGCGACCGCTGGCGCGGAACGTCGCGTCGAGGATCGCGATGTCGACTGTGGTCTGCTCGACCTGCGCGTCCGGCATCTGGCTGGCGATCGTGCGCTTCCAGATCAGCTCGTAGAGCCGCGCCGCGTCGCGGCCCAGTGAGCGCTCGACTTCGGTCTGCGACGGGAACTGCGTGCCCGCCGGACGAATCGCTTCGTGCGCTTCCTGGGCATTCGCGGTCTTGGTCTGGTAGCGGCGCGGCTGCGGCGGCAGCCACTTGTCGCCGTACTGCGCGCCGATCACCGCGCGGGCCGCCTGGATCGCCTGATCGGAGAGCGTCACGGAATCGGTGCGCATGTAGGTGATGAAGCCGCTTTCATACAGCTTCTGTGCGACCTGCATCGTCTGCCGGGCATTGAACCGCAGCTTGCGGTTGGCTTCCTGCTGGAGCGTCGAGGTCGTGAACGGCGGCGCGGGGCGCAGCGTTTGCGGCTTGACGTCGGCCGTCAGCACGCGGGCCGGCTGGCCGTCGATGCGGGCGCACAGCGCGCGGGCGCTCTCGCCGTTCAGGATGATGGTGTCCTTGGCGGTGAGCAGGCCGGTATTGTCGTCAAAGTCCTTGCCGGTCGCGATCCGCTTGTCGCCGAGCTTCTGCAGCGTCGCGTCAAAGCCCTGACCCTGCGCCTTCAGCTTGGCCAGCACGTCCCAGAAGTTGGCGGAAATGAACGCCATGCGCGCGCGCTCGCGCTCCACCAGCAGCCGCAGCGCGACGGATTGCACGCGACCTGCGGAAAGACCCGGCTTGATCTTGCGCCACAGCACTTCGCTGACGTCCCAGCCGTACAGGCGGTCGACGACGCGGCGCGTCCGCTGCGCCGACACCAAGTGCTCGTCCAGCTCGCGCGTCTCGGACAGGGCCTTCTGGATGGCGTCCTTCGTGATCTCGTGGAACACCAGGCGCTTCACCGGCACCTTGGGGTTCAGCACCTGCAGCAGGTGCCAGGAAATCGCCTCACCTTCGCGATCATCGTCTGTCGCGAGATAGAGCGTGTCCGCCTGGGCCAACGCGGCCTTGAGCGAATCGACCTGGCGCTTCTTCTCCGGCGGCACCAGATACACTTCTTCCAGCGGCTCAAAATGATTGGCGATGTTGACGCCGTACTGCACCCACGGCTCAGCGCGGCGCTTGTCGTTCGCAGGCAGATCGGTCTTCTTGGTCACCAGATCGCGCACGTGGCCAACGCTGGCTTCCACCAGATAGCCCGCGCCCAGGTACTTCTTGATCGTATTGGCCTTGGTTGGCGATTCCACGATCACCAGTGAAAGGCCCGTGCCGGTCCCGACTTTCTGCTTGCCTGCCATTCACAACCTCGACGCCGTTGCCAGCGCGTACCAACTACCTGCGACCCGCTTCAGGCCGCCGTGAAGCGTCCAATTCAGAAGCGTAGCCGCCACTGCGGTGCGATCCGTTTGGGTCGTTGCCGCGAGCTCATCCACGGTCAGACCGTGCTCGCCGGCCTGCCGCAGTTCCGCGCGCAATCGCGCGACCAGACCGGCATCGCAGCCGGGAGGATCCCCTGGCGAAAGCCCGGGGGCCGGCGCGCCGGGTGCGTAGCATGGCCAAGCGGTGGCGACCGCGTCAAATGTTTGCTGTGGATTTGTCGCACAACCAGCTTTCGCGACCGGCCACAGCGGCAATTCTGCGGCCCGCTGCAGCAGCCCTTGTGGGTCCCGCATCAGCGCGCCAACGGCCTCACGGAGCGGCGCGCCCGGCCAAAGCGCCCGCGCCCCGGCATAGAGCAGGGCGTGCGAGCCCGCGCTGTGCGGCGCGTCAGGCGACCACGGCACTGTGAACACCGGCACTTTTTGGCGCCAAGCGCTGTTGGCGCAATGCAGCGTCCCACTTGGCCGGTCCGCGCAGACCGCGATCACCGCGTCGACCATTTGCACCAGCAGGTCATTGCGGGCGTGGAATCGGCCACGGCTGTGCGCGTCGTCCGGCGCAACTTTGCTGCACAAGCTGCCGCCACGTTCCACGATTTCCCGGTACAGCCCGAGGTTCTCCTTGGGAAACGGCGCGTCGACGCTGGCTGGGACCACCGCGAGCGGCGCGATCGGCGTTTCGCCCTCCGCCGCCAGCGCGCCGCGCAAAGCGTGGGTGTCGACGCCAAGCGCACCGCCGCTCACCACGATGACGCCGAGTTCGGCGAGATCACGGCCAAAGGCAAACGCGTGTTCCAGCTGCTGCGGCGTTGCCCGGCGGCTGCCCACGACCGCGATGCGCAGCCGCTCCTGCGGCAGGTCCGCGCCCAGCCAGTACAGCGGACCGGGCAAGCTGCCGCGCCGCAATACGGTGCGCGAAGGGACGATTCGGCTCTGGCTCATGGCGATTCCCGTCGGGCGATTGCGCCTCAAACAGGTATTCGGCGATTGGCGGGTTTTGCCGCGGCCGTCCTGGTGCGATCAGGCGATTTTTTGCAGGCGCGCGGCAAAAAAACCGTCGACTCCGCCGCGGACAGTCGCCGAGACCAAATCGCCGTGATCATCCAGCCAGCCGGTCAGCCACGGACTGTCGCCGGGAAAACGCTGAAAGTCGGGGTGCTGAGCCAGAAAATCGGCGATCTGCTGCGGACCTTCCTCTTCGGTGAACGAGCACACGGCGTACAGGAGCACGCCGCCGGGCCGCAGCCACTTCGCCGCCTGCCGCAACAGCCGCGCCTGAAGGTCGGCCATCCGCAGGATATCCGCCGCCATACGCCGGTGCCGCAGCTCTGGCCGCCGCCGCAGGGTGCCCAGCGCGGTGCACGGCGCATCCAGCAGGATCGCGTCAAAAGAGCCGGGCGCAATCCCGAGGTCCTTTGTCGCATCGCCCGTGATCGTCGCGGCGAGCGGATGGCCGATTTGCGTGCACAACTGCACCGCATGCAGCAGCTTGTCGCCGTTCTGGTCGATCGCGGTGACCTCTGCGCCCGTGTGGACCAGCCGCGCGGACTTGACGCCATGGCCCGCCGCGATGTCCGCGACGCGCTTGCTCGGCTGCGTGACGACCCACTCGGCCAACCATTCCACGACCGCCGCGCTCGCCGCGTCCTGCGCCAGCGCCCGGCGGTCGGCAAAAACCTGCGATTGCAGGAATTTGCCGTCAGCCACCTTGCCCACGCCGGGTACTGCCAGACCGTCGAGCGGCGCGATCGCGACGCCTTCGGCCGCCAGTTCGGCAGTGAGTCGCTCGCCATCGCCGTCGAGCGCGTGGACAAACAGCGGCGCCGGCTGCGACAGCGCGCGCTCCAGGGTCGCCGGGTCCACGCCCGTGCGTTGCGCCCACGCCTGCACGCGGCGGGCCAGCCAGTCCGGCAAGTCGTGATCGTCGGGGCGATCGCCGCCAATCATCCGCTGACTCAGCGACCGCAGCACGGCGTGGACAAAGCCAATCTGCTTGTGCGGCAGGACGCGCTTGGCGGTCTCCACGGTGGCGTGAACGGCAGCGTGCGGCGGAACGCGCATGTCGGCCAACTGCACCGCACCCAGCCGGAGAATGGCCAGCGTCGGTTCTTCCAGATCGTACAGGCCCTGCCGGCAGGACATTTCCAGCCAGCGATCCAGCGCCCGCCGCCGCCGCAGCACGCCGTAGACAAGCTCCGTGCACAGGCCGCGATCCGGGCCAGCAAGCGGCGGATGGAGATCCAGCACTTCGCGCAGCGCTGCTTGGCTGCCGAGGTTGTCTTGCTCAATCATCACAAGCGCTTGGGCAGCGCGGAGCCGCGGGTCGGCGAGGTTCTTGGGCCGGTCTGACATCGTGAGTTCGCCTGCGCAGGGCCCCGGAGGCTGGGGCGCGCGCATGGTCGACGCCGCGGGCGTTTCCGTCAAACGTCCTGGCGATTGCGGCGAACTTTGTTGGGTCTGCAGCGTGCCGCCAGCGTTGCCAGGCTGCGGCTACACCGGCCAGGCCGCCTGCGCCGCCAGCAGGTCCAGATGCCGCGCGCGCACCAGCACTGCCTCGGGCGATCGCGCCAGCGCCGTCGCCAGTTCGCCGAGCGGCGTCGGTGCCGCGTGCCCGGACCGCACGAGGACGTCCTCCGCGTGCGACCACGCCTTGCCATGATGCGCCGGCAGCGGCGGCCGCTTGCCCACTGGCCGCGGCTGCCACTGGCCGCGGAGCGCCATCGCGATCGCCACCTTGCCGCGCGTCGTCTCGCTGCGCGCCTGCGCCCGCCGCAGGTTGAACCAGGCATTGGGGCCGTCCAGCAGCGCATTCACGTGACCGAGCTCGGCATCAGTCAGCCACGGCGCCGCGTCCGGCTCCGGCTGGGAAGCAAGAAACGCGGCGATGTGCAGCTCCAGCGTCGCCGGATGCAGGCCGGTCGCCCGCACCAGTTGTGGCATCGACAAGCGCGCTGCCAACAGCGCTGGCAGGTCGATCACCCCGTTCGCCGGACGCGGCGTTGGGGCCAGATCGCCGATCGGGTGTGCGGCATTCCACAGCGCCGCCGCGACAAGCCGCACCGCCGCCAGCGACACCTGCAGTTCATTGGCCAGTTGGGTCATCGTCGGCGGTGCCTCGCGTTGCAGGGCGTCGGCGATCGCCGCGGCCTCGTCTGGCGCCACCCACGGCGCGGTGTCGGTCCGACCGGTCCGGCGCAGCCAGCGCAGCAGCGCTTGGACCACCGCGCTCGCCGACTTGCCCGTTTGCGCCGCCATCTCCGCCACCGGCGTTCCCACGGCGGCCATCTCCGCCACTTGCTTGGCCAACTTCGTCTCGTTCTCCATCTGAATCTCCACGCAGCGGGCACAGGAATCGGCCCGACAAGTGGTATTCGCGCGCTGGCGGTTTTTGCCGCGCTGCCGCCGCAAAATAAGTTGGCGATTGCCGCGCTGGCGCTTCCACGCTGCGGTTTGGGCGTTGCTGCATCGTGTGTTAGCCTAGCGATCGCGCTTGCGCCTGCGTCCAGCAACCGCGGCGGCGCGTTCGTTCACATTCAGCCTTTGCGAGATCATGGCCACTTCTACCCGCGACCGTCTCCGTCAAATCGTGCCGTTCGTCGGTGCAGCGGCGCTGCTCGGCTATTTTTTCTGGTCGACCGACTGGCAGAAATTTGCCGCAGCCTTGAAATACGCAGACTTGGTCCGCTATACCATCGTGATCCTGACGACGACCGTGCTGGTCTGGCTCTACGACGCCTTCTGCCTCACTTGGCTGGTCGGCCGAACGCTGCGCGATCGCGGCCGTGTCCTCTCGTGGCGGACGTTCTTGCCGATCAAGGCCGCGAGCTATTACATCAACCTCATCAACTACCACGCCGCGACGCTGGCGATGGCGTGGCTGGTGGGCAAGCGCAAGAACGTGTCGTTCCTGGAGGCGACGGCGTCTCTGGCGCTGCTTTCCTACCTCGATCTCATCGTCGTTGCCGGCATGGTCGCGGTCGGCCTGATGCTGGCGCCCGACGTCGTGGCGGCGCAGCCGGGCCTGCAGGGTTGGCTCCAGGGCGTGACGGCGGTCGTCTTCGTCGGTGCGGTGACGAGCGTCCTGCTGCTGCAGTCGAACTGGAAGTTGCCGCTCCTCGTGCAGCTCCGTACGCTGCCGGTGCTGCGGCCGTTGGCGTCGCTCAAGCCCGGCGCGATGCTGGTCGGGATCGGGCTGCGGACCGGGCTCATCGTCGCCTACGTCGCGATCAACATGCAGCTGATGCTGTGCTTTGGCATGCAGCCGACGTGGGGTCGGATGTTCGTCGTCATGCCGATCCTGACCATCATCGGCACCGTGCCGATCTCCGTCAGCGGTCTGGGCACGACGCAGGTGCCGATGCGCACGCTTTACGCCCCGTTCGTGGTCGACGGTCGCGATCCGTCGCCCGTGATCGATGCGTTTTCCACGTCGATGATCATCGGCTTTGTCGTCGTGCGCCTGCTTTTGGCCTTGCCGTACTTGCGCGGCATCCTGGCGGAGCTGCGCGAAAAGAAGATCGCCTGACGGAGGCTGCATGCGCGGCGTACGCTGGTTCAGTGGCGTGGGTTTCATCCTGATCAGTTGCGGCAGCACGCCGTCCCCGGTCGTCGGCGACGGCGGCAACAGCGGCGCCGCGACCGATGACACCGCGATGGACGCCGGAACTGACGCCAGCACGGTCGACGACGGCAGCGTGGCGTCCGACAGCAGCGGCAGCGACGCCGTGAGCGTCGGTCCATGCCACCCGGGCTTTCAGGTCGACGGCCAAAACGCCGGCTGGCAGAACGGCGCGGGCTGCGGCGAATACGCGACGACCGGCAGCGTCCAGGGCATGAATGGCACCTACTACGCGGCGCGCCCCGCAGTCGGCGCAATGCAGTTCTTTGCCGACTGGAGCTGGCGCAGCGACGGCGATCTTTGCGGCACCATGTTCAGCCGCGCACGGTTCTCGACCGGCAACGGCAAGCAGCATTGGCAGATCAAGATCTTCGCCGACAAGCACAACGAGACGCTGCGCAACGGCATGGCGTGGACGGGCGCGCATCAGGCGGGCTACAGCTTTGGCGCATCGGTGACCCAGAGCCTGCCGCATCCGCAGTTCGAATTTCGCCTGGACGCGGTGCCAGTGGGGCAGATCGCCATCTTGCTGCACGGTCCCGACAAGGCGGCCAACCTGAAGGATGACCCCGCGACCCAGCCGGGTTGCTCGCAGCCGGGGAATGCCCTGGTGCTGGAGCCGACCGTGTTGTTGGCGCAGATGTCGGCGACCGGCCTGACGTCGCTCACGCCTGCGCAAGCGCTGATCGCGGTGACGGTCGACAAGCCGCAGACGGCGGTCGATGAGATCGTGACGGTCTGGGGCGCGTTCTTTGGCGCGACGGCGGGCACGGCGATGGTCAACGATGCGCCGGCGCAGGTCGTCGATTGGCAGCCTGGCGCGGTCAAGCTGAAGATGCCGATGATGGCGGCGGCTGAGGGCAAGATCGTGCTGACGACCGCCGATGGCAAGGCCAGCAACCCGCTCTTTGTCGCGGTCAAGGCGCCGCCCGATCCCGCGCAATGCCAGGGCAAGAATCCGGGCACGCCGTGCGACGATGGCCTGAGTTGCACCAAGAACGACACGTGCAAGGCCGGCAAGTGCGCCGGTTCAGACACGTGCCTCGCCAACAGCCCATGCGCGGCCGCGACGTGCAGCGCCGGCAGCGACTGCGTGGAATCGCCGCTGGGCGCCGGCATGCCTTGCGCGGGCGGCAAATGCGTCGGGTTTTGCGGTGCCGCGGGCGTGTGCACGGTCGACGTCAACACCCTTGTCTGTGACGACAGCAACCCGTGCACTCAGGAAATCTGCAACGCGTCAGGCTGCGCCCACAGCGCCATCAGCGACGGCACGGCGTGCGACGACGCCAACGTCTGCACGGACAACGACGCGTGCAAGGCCGCCACGTGCGCAGGCAGCGCCAAGGACTGCAACGACAACGACGCGTGCACGGTGGACAAGTGCGAAGCCGGCAAGGGCTGCGTCTACCCGAGCGCGTGCGACGACGGCAACCCGTGCACGATCGACAGCTGTCAGGCCGGCAAATGCGCCGTCACCAACCTGGCGGACACGACCGGCTGCGATGATCTGGATCCGTGCACGACCAACGGCCACTGTTCCGGCGGCAAGTGCCTGAGCACGCCAGTCCCGGGCTGCAAGTAGGTCGAGCGGATCAGCGGGATTGGCGGCTAGAGCCAAGTCGCCTTGGGCACCAGCGGCAGGAGCGCGGACGCCGACAGTTCGCTCACCAGCGTGAGCACGCGGTCACGGGACACGACATGCAGCAGGTGCAGGCCGGCGCGCTGGTCCAGCAACACCCCGGAATCGTGGTTGTCAGGCGCGGTTGCCGCCACTTCCGGATCGTCGACGTCGGCCACTTTGGCGCGGCTGAATACGGTCAGCGGCGTGCCATACGCGCGGTAGCTGTAGATCACCACGAGCTGCGGTCCGAGCACGGCCAGACGCGCGCCGAGCAGCTCGACGCCCGCGCCCTCTGACAGCGGCAGCGGTGGCACCATGGCCGGCGCACCGTTCACAGTCGGCATCCGCTGGGCGAGGTAGCGCTGCACCTTCGTCGCGGGCCCGCCCACTTCCGGCGGCAACTGCGCGGCGTGGACGCGCGCCATCGTGCGCAGGCTGGCATCGGAGCGCACGGCGCCAAACGGGCTGTGGTCGACCAGCGACGACGGCTGGATTGCCCCACGCAGCACTTCACCGGAGTCATTGGCGTTGGCCGAAACCAGCTGCAGGCCGCCCGCAGCCGGATTGCCGTGTACGGGCTGGCCACGGTTCAGGTTCTGCGGTGGTTGTTGGGCCTGCATCGCCACGAGCGGCATGCGGTTGAGCAGCGCCGGCGCGTGGGCGAGCTGCTGTTGCGCCTTGTTCAAGGGCGTCGCTTGCGCCACGACGATCGGCGAGCGCCCGGCTTGCGCGACGACGATCTGCGCGTGCGGCTTGTCCGACGCCACGCGCCATTGCCAGCCGACGATGGCGACCGTCACCGAGGCGGCGATCGCCATCGGCACGACGACTGTCGTCACTGATCGGCGCTGTTGGACGCAATCCATGCGCGCCTGCAGCCGCAGCTTCAGATCCGCGCACGGCGCCTCAACCGCGCCCAGCTTGGCGCGCACCATGTCGCGAAACAGGGCATCGCGCTCGACGGCTTCGCGACAGGGCGGACACATCCGCACGTGCGTTTCAAATTCCCCGCGCTCGCGGCCGTCAAACTCCGCGTCGAGGTATGTGTAGGCGAATTTCTGCACGTCCTGACAGTTCATCGCACGCCCCTTAGCCCCCAAGATCCACTGACTTCCCTTGGACTAACCGACCTTCTTGGCGCGCATCCGGAACGCATCCAGATCCGCCACGCCCTCTTCCGCCACGGGCGGCTTGGTCACGATGCCCTCCTGAATGGCATGCGTCAGCAGGCGCTTCTGCATCGCTTTGCGGGCCCGGAACAGGCGGCTCATCACCGTACCGACTGGGCAATCGACCACTTCCGCGATCTCCTTGTAGGAGAAGTCATGGAGATCGGCCAGCAGCAGCACCGTGCGGAATTCCGGCGGCAGGGCATCCAGTGCTTCGGTCACGTGCTTGGACACCACGCCGTCGAGCAGTTGCATGTCGATCGGCCGGTAAATGCCGCGATCCTGCGCGCTCTCCGCCATGGCGAGCTCCAGCTCGGGCATCTCGGAATCGATCGGATTGTGGCGCTTGCGACTGCGCCGCAGGTTGAAAAACGTGTTGGTGAGGATGCGGAACAGCCAAGCACGGCAGTTGGTGCCGGGCTGGTACGACGCGAAGTTGCTCAGCGCCTTGATGTAGGTTTCCTGCACCAGATCATCGGCGTCGGCGCCGTCGCGACAGAGGTGCAGCGCGTAGGCGTGCAGCGCGTCCAGATGCGGCAGTGCCTCGCGCTCAAAGGCGTCGCGTTGGCGTTTTTGGCTGGAAAACAGACTGATCATGAAGGTCCTCCGGAGTGTCAGGCTACGAAGCCCGCACCTTGTATGCAACGCACAGGTCGCAGATTCTATTCCGGACAAAAAAAGACCGTCTTCCACTTTGTCAAAAGGCCGGCACGTCCAGCCAGCGCGTTGTCTGCGATCGGCCGTCGATGGCGACGAGGATCACCGCCATTTCAATCCCGTCCAGCTCTTCCTGATCGGCAAAATGCTTGGCCATTTTGCGCAGCCTTGCCAGTTGCGCGCGGCTCACCCGCTCGGTCTCCGGCAGCTCGCCGCGCCGCGCCTTGACCTCCAGGATCAGCGCCTCGCGCTTGCCGTCGCGCGTCCGCAGGCACACCACATCCGCTTCGCCGCCCGCGATCGGCACGTTGGTCCGCCACGGCTGCCAGCCGAGCCGCTCCGCCAGCTTCACCGCGATCAGCTCGCCCGCCTGGCCGGTCTGTTGGTTGGTCGGCTTCAAAACAGCGATCCTTGGGCTTTGTCGACAGCCAGAAGCGCGGCGACGGGCGCAAAACTCCGCCGGTGCTCTGGGCAGGGGCCAAGCTGCGTCAGCGCCGCAAGATGCTGCGGCACCGGATAGCCCTTGTGCACGGCAAAACCATAGCCTGGATAGCGGATTTCCAGCGCTTCCATGTACGCATCGCGCGCCAGCTTGGCGAGGATCGACGCCGCCGCGATCGCCCGCGACCGGCTGTCGCCCTTCACCACCGTCTTTTGCAGCAGCGTCAAGCCCGGCACCGGCATGTGGCCATCGACAAGCACCACCGCCGGATCCGCCACCCCGCGCTCCCGCAGTTGCTGTTGCACTTGCGCTACGGCCTGGCCCATCGCCCACAGCGACGCGCCGAGAATGTTGCGGCTATCGATCTGGCCGACGTCGCCAAACACCACGGCAAAAGCGATCGCCTGTTGTTCGATCAGCGGCCCGAGCGCGACGCGCTGGGCGTGGCTTAGCAGCTTGGAGTCGTTCAACCCGGGCAGGCTGGCGTCATCGCGCAAGATCACCGCCGCCGTGACGACCGGCCCAGCGAGCGGTCCGCGCCCCACTTCATCCGTACCCAATACCGGCCAAAGCCCGATCGCGCGACAGTGATCTTCAGCCTCGCCGCAGCGCGCTTTGGCGGTCAACGGCAGGTCCAGGGCGTGGGGGCGATGACGCATGAGGGGAGTCTGGCATTGCGCAGCGCTTGTCGTCCAGCCCGCGCCGTGTTATCCGCGCCCCGCCTGTTCGCGGGTTCGACACGAAAAACGGAGTTCATCATGGGTCTTGCTTGCGGTATCGTCGGTCTGCCAAATGTCGGAAAATCGACGCTTTTCAACGCGTTGACGAATGCGGGCGCCCAGGCCGCCAACTATCCCTTCTGCACGATCGACCCGAACGTCGGCGTTGTGCCCGTGCGCGATGCCCGGCTGGACCGGATCGCCAAGATCGTGGGCACGCCGACGATCATCTACGCCACGATGGAATTCGTCGACATTGCCGGCCTGGTCAAAGGCGCGAGCAAGGGCGAAGGCCTGGGCAACAAGTTCCTGGCCAACATCCGCGAGACGGACGCGATCTGCCACGTGCTGCGCTGTTTTGAAGACGGCGACGTCGTGCACGTGGAAGGCAGCGTGAACCCGGTGCGGGACGCGGAGATCATCAACACGGAGCTCGCGCTGGCGGATCTGGACGCGGTGGAGCGGCACCTGAAGAAGCAGGAGAAGCTGGCCAAGGGCGGCGACAAGGAAGCGGCGATCGAGGTGGGCGCGCTGGAGCGGATCTACGCCGCGCTCAATCAGGGCAAGCCCGCCCGCGCGGTGGAAGTGACCAAGGAGGAGGAGCCGCTGGTGCGCGCGCTGCAGCTGATGACGCGCAAGCCGATGCTGTACGTGGCCAACACCGCGGATCCGACGCCGGGCCTCGCCAATCCCTTCGTCGAAGCGGTGAAGAAGCTGGCGGCGGCGGAAAACGCCGCGGTCGTGGAACTGTCCTGCCGGACGGAAGCCGAGATCGCTGAGCTGGATGACCTCGCGGAGCGTCAGGAATTCCTCGCCGCGCTGGGCCTGGAAGAGTCGGGCCTCGATCGCCTGGCGCACGCGGCTTTCCAGCTGCTGGGCCTGCAGACCTATTTCACCGCCGGCGTGAAAGAAGCGCGCGCCTGGACGATTCGCCAGGGATGGACAGCGCCGCAAGCGGCGGGCGTGATTCACACCGATTTTGAGCGCGGCTTCATCAAGGCGGAGATCTACAGCTGCGATGACCTGTTCGCGCTGGGCAGCGAGAGCGCGGTGGCGAGCGCCGGCAAGAAGCGGATGGAAGGGAAGGAGTACGTGATGCGGGAAGGGGATGTGGTGAATTTCCGGTTTAATGTCTGAAAACAAGGTGTTACGCGGTGTCCCGACCGACGATTTTTCAGCGAGTGCTTTGGGCCACTGGCCGCGCGTGTACTCCAGTCTGGTACGTTCTGCCCGCTGCGCTGGAGGCTGGGACGGTCACTTGAAGACAAGACCACACGAACACGCTTGCACGGTATCCATGTATCCGCTATCTTCAGGCTGGACCGCACGTTGGCGGCGATGAGACAGGCGTGATCCGCAGCTTTGGCGACAAATGCACTGGGGACGTGTTCCACGGCCACGCGACCCGCGAGGTCAAGCGGCTCGATGCAGCACTCGTCAAGGCGACCGCTCGCAAGTTGGACGTGATCGTGGCGGCAGCGGCCGTTCAGGATCTTCGTTCGCCGCCGGGCAACCGCTTGGAAGCGTTGCACGGTGATCTGGAAGGCTGGTTGAGCATCCGTGTGAACGACCAGTGGCGGATCATCTTCCGCTGGGTCGACGGTCAGGCCGAGGACGTCAAGCTCGTGGACTACCATTAGGAGGTCAAGATGTTGCCGCAAAACCGTACCCCGACGCATCCGGGCGAAATCCTGCTTGAAGAGTTCCTGAACCCGCTCGGCGTGACCCAGGTCGCGTTTGCGGCCCATCTTGGCGTGCCGGTGCAGCGTGTGAACGAGTTGGTCAAGGGCAAGCGGGGCGTGACACCCGAGACGGCGTGGCTGCTGTCGCAGGCTTTGGGCACGACGCCGGAGTTTTGGATGAACCTGCAGGCGGCGCACGACTTGGGGCGGACGCGGCACGGGAAGTCGGTGAAGCCGCTTGGGAAAGCAGCGTGACCGCACCGGGGATAAATCGGGGAAAACTACCGCAACCGGTTGAAATTACACGACTCCAAAAAATCGGTTTAATGTCTGAGCCTTGCCCCATGTTTCCCCGCGTTGCCCGACGATTCCCGGTAGGCCACGATCGCCTTGACGTGTGAACCCAGTACACCTATCCTGAGCTTCAGGAGGCCGGATGAAGGCCAAGAAGCCGTGTTGGGATCTGGACCGGGTCAAGGGTCTCGCGGCGAACGACCGTTTGGTCCTGTCGCGAACCCGGGCCCTGAACTTCTTTGAAGCCGATGAGACGGCCGTCGCGACCGCCAAGCAGGTCATCGCCGGTCTGTCGGCGGACAGGTTCGCTGAGACGCTCCTGCAGCCAGCGAAGTGCGACGTGTACGGTGTGCAGGTTGCGGGTGCGGGTTGGTACTTCAAGCTGACGATCGACCCGCAACCGCCGGAAGGACTGATCGTCATCTCGCTGCATCCGCTCGAGAAGCCGCTGAGAACGAACACGGGAATGGTGAAGCCATGAAGTGCTACGCTTGTTTTGAAGGTGAGGTTGTGGCCACGGCGAAGGCCGGTCGGACGCTCCGCTACAAGGCCATCCAAAATTTGCCGGTCCCGGATGACCTCGTCATCCCGACGTGTAACCACTGTGGCGAACAGTGGATTTCACCGGCCGACGCCAAGCGGATCGACGCGGCGCTGGAGGTCGTTTACCGGCAGGAACTCCTTGCCAGAGTGCGGGCCGTGCTGCCGGACCCGAAGGACGCCGATCGCATCGAACGCGATCTCGGCTTGTCGCGAGGCTACCTGTCACGGCTACGGACGGGGCGGAAGATCCCAAGCGAGCCGTTGGTGGCGATTCTGGCTTTGATCCACCAGCAACCGTCGGTGCTGAAGCGGGTCGAGGCGATGTGGGAACGGCCGGCCGCGTGACCGACCGCACCGGGGACAAAACGGCGAAAACGCTCGCAACCACATGAAATCACAGGCTGACAAAACAATGGTTTAATGTGTGATAGCAGGGGGTTGCGCGGCGTCCAGACGGGCGATTTTTCAGCGAGTGCTTTGGGCCACTGGCCGCGCGTGTACTCCAGTCTGGTACGTTCTGCCCGCTGCGCTGGAGGCTGGGACGCTATGAACGCTTGCCGTTACTAACGGACCCCGTTATCATGTCCTCATGATCCGGTCCTTCGCCGACACCGAGACCGAGAAGCTCTTCCGCCGCGAGCGGGTGCGCAAACTGCCGCCGGACATCCAGCGCACGGCGCTGCGCAAGCTGGTGCAACTGGACGCGGTGCTCACGCTGGACGACCTGCGGGTGCTGCCCGGCAACCGACTGGAAGCTTTGAGTGGCAGCCGCGCTGGCCAGCACAGCATCCGCATCAACGACCAGTGGCGCGTGTGCTTCTTGTGGACGTCTGGCGGCGCAGATGGCGTTGAGATCGTGGACTATCATTGAAGGAGTCAACCATGAACGACAAGCTGCCCCCGATTCACCCAGGCGAAGTGCTGCTGGAAGACTTCTTGCTGCCGCTCGGCGTCTCGCAGTACCGACTGGCGAAGGATATTGCCGTGCCGCCGCGTCGCGTCAACGAGATCGTCCATGGGCTTCGCGGCATCAGCGCGGACACGGCGCTGCGATTGGCGCGGTACTTCGGCACGTCGGCAGAGTTGTGGATGAATTTGCAGTCGCGGTACGACCTGGAACGGCAGCGCGACGAGGCGGAGGCGCGGATTCTGGGCGAAGTGCATGTGCTGCGGAGAGATGCAGCGTGAACGAACGAGCCGGGGACAAAACGGGGAAAACCACCACTGAAATCACAAGCCGCTGAAACATCGGTTCAACGTGTGATGTCAACAACGTAGACAGATACACGGCCACTCAAGTCGCAACCGGCGACTTCCCGTTGACCACCCGCTCCTCCAGACCGCGCAGGATGACGAGGAACAGGCTGCCCATCATCTTGCGCATCATCGTCTGGCCCATGAGCCAACCGATCGGCCCGTACTTCACCTCGAAATTCATGCCCATCTTGAGCTGGCAGCGCTTGGGTCCGAGCGGCGCAATGGCGAATGTGGCGATGGCCTGGTTCAGCGGCATCGAGAAGCCGGACAACTCGACGCTGTAGGACCGCCCTTCTTGCCAGTCGATGACTTTCTCGACGACCGAACTGCCGTCTTTGAAGTGACAGCGACGACTTGCGCCCACGCCGGACGTCGCCTCGCTCAGGACGTCGACTTTGCTGACGCGCGGATGGAATTCGTCGATGTGCATGAATCGGCCCAAAACAGCCCATGCCCGTTCGGCGGAAGCCTCGATGTCGACGGTACGTTCGATGGTGATCATGAAGGACTCCCCGCCCGTTCGCCGCAGGACCCAGCGTCGCCCACTCAGGAGGCGCGTTCGTCCGCACAAGTTTGTTTGTAGCGCAGGCTGTTTCCAACTGCTCAGTTGGTTATAATGGACGTGGTATCTTCGCGCAAGAGGCGTAAGGGATCACATGGGACGACCGAAGACATACGACCGGGACGTGATTGCCAGAAAGGCCATGGACCTGTTCTGGCTCCATGGCTATCACGCCACGTCGACAGAGGCGCTGGTTGCAAACATGGGGGTCAATCGCTTCAGCCTGTATGCTGAATTTGGCACCAAGCAAGGGTTGTATGAGGCGGCGCTCGCCATCTATGAGCGCGAAATCGCAACGCGATATTTGGGGCCATTGGAAGCGCCGGACGCGGGCCTGACGCAGGTGCTGACGCTGATCCGCTTTTTTGCCTCGCGGGCGGGCGAGCCAGGGTCGGAGTACGGCTGTTTGCTCTGCAACACGGCGACCGAGCGCGCCGCGCACGATGTGCCGAGCGCCCAAGCTTTCGGCGACTACGTGACGCGCCTGAGCGCGGCGCTGCGGCACGCGCTGGAAGGGGCCAGCGATCGTGGCGAACTGCGCCAGGGCGTCAACAGCGCCGATGAGTCGCTGTTCCTCGCCACCTCTCTGCTTGGATTCTTCGTGATGTTGCGGGCGCGAATCGCACCGGATTTGGTGCAGGCTGCCGCGCGGGCTGCGATGGACCATTTGGAGGGACTGCGCGCCGTGACGTGAAGGTCCGCAACGGGGACAAAACGCGGGAAGCTGTCGCAACCATTTGAAACAACTACGACATGAAACATCGATTGCATGTCTGATCCTTGCCCCGCGTTGCCCGACGACTCCCAGGACCGTCTCGCCCGTCCATGGCGTCCGAGGCCGCTGTGGGCGCCGTTGCTGCCGTCGCCGAAGGAGCGCTATACACGCTGACCGAAGTCCGAGATCATCCGTCCCGATCCGCGGCGTGCCACCGGAAGTGCGCGCTCGCTGGCCAAGTCCGAACTGCAACAGTTCAGACCGACGAACTTTGGTATTGGAATAGGGTCAGCATGTTCAGAACCACGACAAACCGGCGGAGTTCCACGGCCATCACCAGCTTCCCAGCGCTCGTGGCGATGGCGATCTTCGCGGTATTCAGCGTGGGCGTAGCGGTCTTTCAGCCGTCGCCGCTCTGGACGCTGCTGCTGCTTCCCCTTCCGGCGCTGCTGACGTACGCGGTGGCACGCGCCGCGGTTGGGGTGCCTCCGACGACCGCGGGCATGAAGGGTAAGGCACCCAGAGCGCGGCGTGGCTTGCCGCGGTATCAGCTCGTTGCCATGCCGATCAATCACTTCGGCGAGAAGCTTCGCTGGACCCTCGATGTGCTCGGCGCGCCCTACGACGAGAGCACAGTGGGCGGCATTCTCTCTGCCTCCCTCCGCGGCCGCAGCGTGCCTTGGTTGGTGGATCGCGTTTCCTGCTCGCGGATCGGGAACTCGGATGAGGCGCTGTGGTATCTGGCGGCCGTCCATGTGCCGACGATGGAGCCCGAGGCGGCGCGACGGGCGACCGCGCTGATGCAGCGCACGCCGGAGACGATGGCCTGGGAGGCGCGGCTGAACGCGCTCGGTCACGCCATTCAGGGGTGGGCCTACTTCTACCTGCTGGGTCCGCAGGCCGACGCGGAGCTCTCCCTGCGCTTCTGGGGTGGACGCGAGCCGACCGTGCCCGTCTTGCAGCGCTTGGCGGTGCGCATCGGCCACCCCGTGTTCTCGGCAGCGGTGCGCGACCTGTTCGATCTGCGCGATGCAGCCAAGCACGAAGCGCGGCGCGCAACGATCGCGGCGATCCTGGACGAGGCGGACGCGGCCTTGCAACGGCACGACGGCAAGTTCCTGACTGGAGCGTCACTGTCCTACGTGGACATCGGCTTTTGCGCGCTGCTCGGGCCGCTCCTCCCAAGCACGGTGCTGCCGCTGTGGGCCAATGGCCGCTTCACGTCTTTTGCGCCGTTGCAGGATCATCCGTCGATGCCCAGCGCGCTGCGGGAGTTCGAACTGGAGCTGCGCGCACGCCCTTGCGGCCAGCACATCGAGCGGACGTACCGCGAACATCGCGAGCGCCGTCCGTGACGCCGCGTGCAGCCAATTGACAGGGACCTCGGTTCAACGGCCGACCGATCTGCCCAATTCCCGCGCGATAGTCGCCCGCACCTGGGCCTGCGCATCCACCTCGAGCAACCCACCGTGTCCGCCGATCAGGCACCGGAACGGCAGCGCGGCGAGACGGTCGAAATCGCCACGCAGCGTTCCCCCCGGCGGCGTCCGCTTCTTGCGCCACGGTGGACCGATCTGCGCGGGCTTCTGGAACCCGATCAGGCGCGTCGCAACTTTGGCGAGCGGAGACATCAACCCGCTCGGCGCCCAGTGCTGGATTGCGTCGCAGGTGATCAGCAAGCCGCCGTGGCGCAGGACCACCATGTTGCGTAGCAGCCGGAGCAACGGCTTGAATTGCACCGAACCGGTCACGTACCACGCGTCCTCGATAATGGGGAGAAGCGGGCCGTGTGGCTGGGCGGCGGGAAAGCGGTACGTCATGTGTTTCGGCCCGTCACCCAGCCGATCGGCCTGCATCTGACCGCGAATTCCATGCCCATTGCGCGATCAGCGAATCGACGAAAAATCCGCCGCCCGCAAAAGATCCGCAATCCGGTCCCGCCCTGCCCGGAACCGCGCCAACATTTGCGCGCGCGTCAGCGTCGGATCGTCGCTCGCCGGGTCGGGAATCGGCCAATGCAGCCGCTGCGCCTGACCCAGAAACACCGGGCACACTTCCTCGGCACAGAGCGTGATGACGATGTCCACGGTCTCCGGCGGGATGGTCTGCACGGACTTGGACGTGTGCGTCGCGAGGTCAATCCCCAGTTCCGCCATCACCTCGGTCGCGTACGGATTCACCCGCGACGGCATGCTGCCCGCGCTCTGCACGTTCACTTCGCTGCCAAAGAACTTCCGCGCCAGCCCTTCCGCCATCTGACTGCGCGCCGAGTTCGCCACGCACAGGAACAGCACCCCTGGTTTTCTCTCTGCCATCTGCATCCTCTCCCCTCATGCTTGCCATGCGACGACTGCCACCCGCTGTGCCAGCCCCGCCACTTCCTGATGGTACCGCGTTTCCTGACTCCGTCGCTGCACCAGGACCGGATCCGTCACCGTCAGCGGCAACAGGCTCTGGTTGATGACCCACGCAAACGGGTGGATGTCCGCCCGCGCGAGGTCGTTCTGCAATTGCGCCGCCTCATGCACGGGCGTTGCCTCCGGCAGCGTCACCAGCAGCACCCGGGTAAACTCCGGATCGCGCAGGCGCGGCAGCAGTCGCTTGACCTCCTCGGGCGCCTGGCCCGCCGTCCGCAGCACTTCGCGGTGATAGGACTCGGCCGCGTCCAGCAGCAGCAGCGTGTGGCCCGTCGGCGCCGTATCGATGACCACAAAGCCGTCCTGGCCCTGGTCGACAATTCGCGCAAAAGCCCGAAACACCGCGATTTCCTCCGTGCACGGCGACCGCAAATCTTCCTCCAGCAGCGCGCGCCCGGCCTTGTCGAGCCCCGCGCCGGCCGTCTTCAGGACCTCTTCCGTGTACGCTTGTGTCTCCAGCGCCGGGTCGATCCGGCTCACGCGAATCCCCGCCACCGGCTGGCCCATCGTATCGACGACGTGCGCCGCCGGATCCGTCGTCGTCAGGTGCACCGCATGGCCCAGTTTCACGAGCCGCCGCGCGACCTCAATCGCCACGCTGGTCTTGCCCACGCCGCCCTTGCCCATCGTCAGGATGACGCCATGGCCGTGCGCCACGAGCTCCGGCAGCAGCGACTCCAGCGGCGCGAGCGCCAACACCGGCGGCGGCACGAAGAGCGCGCGGAGCGCCGCAATCCCCACCAGGCCAAAAGGCAGGAGCGGCAGCTTGTGGGTCGGCTGCGTGCGCAACCCTTCGGGCATCGCCGCCAGCGCGTCCAGGCCGCGTTTCTCCAGCGCCAAGGCGATGGGATCGTGGCGATCCGTCGCCGTGAAGAGCGCATTCAGCACGACCTCCACGTGCGTGATGCCCAAGTGCGCCAGTTCCGCGCGCGTCCGCTCAGCCTCGCGCAGCGCCGTCCGCTCCGCGCGGGAGACAAGCACCAGCGCAGTCTTTTCGCCGTCGATCAGCATCTTGCGCGAAGCGTCGTAGAGCGCCTGCTGCGCCTGCAGGCCAGCCAGCGGTCCCAGACACGACGTGCCGCCGACGTTGGCCTCCAGGAACCCCGTCCAAGCCGCGGGCAATTCCAGCAGGCGCAGCGTGTGGCCGGTCGGCGCGGTATCAAAGATGACGTGGTCAAACTGCGCGGTCGCCGCCGGATCGCCCAGGATCTTGGAGAACTCGTCAAAAGCGGCGATTTCCACGGTGCACGCGCCGGAGAGCTGCTCCTCCATGCTGCGAATCGCCGCGGCCGGCAGCACGCCGCGATATGGGCCAACAACTTTCTCGCGGTACGCGTAAGCCGCCGCCTCCGGGTCGATGTTCAGCGCCCAAAGGTTCGGCACGGCCTTCACCGGTGTTGGCGCCGAATTCAGCGCCGTCTCCAGCACTTCATCCAGGTTCGACGCGGGATCCGTGCTGACCAGCAGCACGCGCATGCCCTTGTCGGCGAGCGCAATCGAAGTTGCACAGGCCACGCTGGTCTTGCCCACGCCGCCCTTGCCGGTAAAAAACAAGTGACGGGGAGGATTCTTGAGCAGTTCCATCACAGGCCGCCGATGAGCGCGCGCAGGCGCCGCAGTGTACGGGGTTCCAGGCAATAGCAGATGCGTGGTCCGTCGATTTCGCCGCGGATAAGTCCGGCGTCTTTCAGGACTTTCAAGTGCTGCGAAACGGTGGACTGCGCCAGCGGCAGCTGGTCGACGATCTCGCCACACACGCATGACACGCGGTTGGACAGCAGGCGCAGGATCTGCACGCGCGCTGGGTGACCGAGCGCTTTGGCGAGCATGGCGAGCTCTTCTTCGGCCTCCGGGCCCTCAATGGGGCGCAGGTCTGGGGTCGGGTCGGACGGGGGACAGCAACTTGTCATCATGGTGGCTCCTTATCGTTCTTGCACGATAGGAGTGCGCATGAAGCCTGTCAAGGTGCCGATGAGATGTATGGCTTGCCGCGACAGATTGACATCTCATCGGTGAATGCTATCGTAACGAGGCGATGGGTTGACGGTGTCCTCCCGCGCCAAGCAACAAGGAGTCCTCCATGACTGCAACGATCCAAGTGTTTGACCCCGCGATGTGCTGTTCCTCCGGCGTGTGCGGCCCGAGCATCGACCCGGCGCTCGTGCGTTTCGCCGCGGATCTGGAGTGGCTCAGCGAACAAGGCGTGTCCGTGGAGCGCTTCAACCTCTCCCAGCAGCCGCAGGCGTTTGTCGCCCAGCCGCTGGTGACCAAGGCTATCGAGCTGCAGGGTGAATCCGCGCTGCCGACGGTCATCGCGGGCGGCGCAATCAAGAGCACGGGCGTGTATCCGTCGCGCGCGCAGTTGGCGGCGTGGGCGGGCATGGAGCCGGGCGTCAGCGACAAGCCGGTCGTGGAAAAGGGCAGCTGCTGCGGACCGAAAGGCTGCTGCTGAACGAGCGAGGACCCGATGAAGATTCAGGTCTACGGCACCAACTGCGCGCCGTGCAAGGTCATGCTGGCCAACACGCTTGAAGCAGCGCGGCAGCTTGGTTTGCAGGATTCCGTCCAGCACATGAGCCGGATTCAGGACATGCTGGCGGCGGGAATTTCCGGCACGCCGGCGCTCGCGATTGATGGCGAGATCAAGGTCATGGGCAAAGCGCTGGATGTTCCGGCGATCGTGGCGTTGCTGCGCGCGCCTTGACGCCTGCCGGGGAGATGGCGATGTCGGCAAAGTCTGTTGCGGGAATTCTCATCGTGGGCGCCGTTGTGCTCGTGCCGCTGTGGCTCAAGCGGCCATCGGCTTCGGTGCCGGTAGCGCCACGCACGGTCGCGGTCGATGCGCAC
>CAINLT010000307.1 GCA_903850505.1 uncultured Myxococcales bacterium
CGTGGGCGAGGGCGTGCGCGTCGATCACGGCCTCAATGAGCGCGATGCGGTGTCTGTGCACTACGACGCGATGATCGCCAAGATCCTCGCGTGGGGGCCGAATCGGGCGACGGCGATCGCGCGGCTGGTGCAGGCGCTCAAGCAGACGGAGATCCTTGGGCTGCGCACCAACATCGCGCATCTGCTGCAAGTGTTGCAGGAGCCGGATTTTCAGGCCGGCAATTTCACGACGCGGTACATTGAATCGCACCCCGTTGCCGGCGATCCGCCGCTGCCCGACGAGGCGCTGCTGGCCGTCGCGCTGTGGCGGCATGCGCCGGGGCTGGTGAAGCGTTTTCGCAATAATCCCACGCGTCCGGACGTGACGGTGGTGCAGACCCCGGGCGGCCAGACCGTCCACGTGGGGCTGCAGCACAAGGCGGGTCGGGAATTCCACTGGGGCGTCGTGCACACGCCCGATCCGCTGCTGGCCGCGCCGCTCCCGACGCCGACGCCGGTCGAGTGGCTGGCGAGCGACGACGCGGGCGTGACGTTTTCCACGCACGGACAGCGGCAGATGTGGCGGATCGCCGCCGATGGCCAGCGGCTGTGGCTGCATTCGCCCCAGGGCGTGGTGTTCGCGGTCGATGAGACGTCGCTGCTGCCGGAGCCGAAGCCGCCCGAAGCGGCGCCCGGATCGGTCGTTGCGCAGATCGCCGCGGTTGTGAGCCAAGTGCACGTGGCCGTGGGCGACAGCGTCGTCGCGGATCAGCCGCTCGTGACGCTGGAATCGATGAAGATGCTGACGATCCTGAAGGCGCCGCAAGCGGGTGTCGTGCGCGCGCTCCTCGCCGCTGCTGGCGAGAGCGTGGCGGCTGGCGCGGTGCTTGTTGAAGTCGGCGAGCCCTGAACGCATCCTGTTTGCCCGGCCGGTCCGCTGGCCCATGAGGTTGTCATGTCCCGTCCCGTGATTCTGACCTGCGCGCTGACCGGCGTGCTGACCGACCCGGAAGTCCACAATGTGCCGGTGACGCCGGAGCAGATGGCGGATCACGCGGAGGAAGCCTGGAATGCCGGCGCGACGATTGTGCACCTGCACTTTCGCGATCAGGAGCCGGGCATGGGGCGCATGCCGTCGTGGGACGCGCAGGTCGCCAAGGACATCAGCGACGCGATCCGCGCGCGTTGCCCCAAGCTGCTGCAGAACTTTTCAACGGGCGTGATGGGGAAGGACATTTCCGGGCCGGTCGCGTGCCTGGAAGCCGGGCGTCCGGAGCTCGCCGCGCTCAATGCCGGCACGCTGAACTACCTGAAGAAGCGCTCGACGCCGGAGTGGGCGTGGCCGCCGATGGTGTTCGCCAATCCTGTGGAGAAGATCGAACAGTTCATCGCGGTGATGAATCGCCTGAATATCATTCCGGAATGCGAGTGCTTTGACACGGGTATCGTGCGCAGCGTCAAGATGTTCCAGGAGATGGGGATGCTGCACGATCCGGTGCACCTGTCGCTGGTGATGGGCGTGGCGTCCGGCATGCCGGCCGATCCGGATTGGCTGCCGCTCTTGGTGCGCGAGATGCCCAAGGGCGCAATTTGGCAGACGATTGGCATTGGTCGTCAGGAAGTGTGGGCGCTGCACCGGCGCGCGGCTGAATTGGGCGGTCACGTGCGGACCGGTCTGGAAGACACGTTTTACTTGCCCAGCGGCGAAAAGACCGGGTCCAACGGCGCGCTTGTCGCGGCGCTGGCGAAGACCGTGCGCGAGACCGGCAACGACGTGGCGACGATCGACCAGACGCGCGCGCTGCTCGGCGTGCCGGCGATCGCCTAGCGCATGCCGCTCCGCGCGTGGCTGCTCGTGTGCCTGCTCGCGTGCCAGCGTCATCCGGAGCCGACGCCGCGCCCGCCGTCCCAGCCGCACCCGCACCGGCAACTTGAACCCGTCGATGAGCCGCAGGCGCCGACGCCCGTGCTGCCGGAGGCCGTGGCGCTGCCGGAGCCGGCGACGGATTTCTTTGATTTCAGCGATGGCCGGCCGCGTCCGGGGGATTATCTCGTGTGGCGCCGGCAGGACGACTATCAGCCGGACACGACGTATTGGCTGGCGGTGCAAGCGACTTCGACGGAGCTTCTCGGCGAGCGCGACGGCCTGTGGATCGCCGCGCGCGACGCGATTTGGCACTGGGAGCCGACGCAGGCGGACTTGCCGGTTTGCGCGCCGCTGGCGTGCGAAGAAGACGTGCCGCACTGCAAACCGATGGGCAAGACGGGCGCGGGCACGGTCGATCAGGCGACATGGCAGGATTTGCTGAGCGAACGATCCGCGACGGTGGGGCCGCATCTCCCGTCGATGGCGGCAATTGGGCTGGGTGCGAAGGCGCTGCACGAGACCTGGCTGCCGCTGGCGGTCGTGAACGGCACGCTGTTGCTGCGCGTGGAGACGCATTGGCGCCTATGCGACGGTGGCGGCGGCGGGCGCGTCCAGGTCAAGACGCTCGCGCCGCCGATGCCGACGATGCGGCCGCTGTTCATGACCGCGGCGACGTTGCCGCCCGAGCTGCGCGCGATGGCGGGCGGCACGGAAGCGACGTGGGGCGGCATCCACCAAGGGATCGACGACCAGGGGCGCTGGCACGTGCACGATGAGTGGCTGATTCCGTTGCCGGCGGAGGTGTCAGAAGTCGCCGTCGAGTCGCTCTACGCCCAAGCGCGGACGCCGGCGGAACGGCTGCCTGGGATGCTCGCGGTGGAGGCGCGCGAGTCGCCGCTGCTGCGTGGGGTCGAGTTGGCCAAAGGCGCTTCTGAGGATGACACACCGCGCTGGGGCTGGTCGCGTCTCCACACCACGGGCGAGAAGCGCGAGGCGCTGCGGCGGGCTTTTGCTGGCGAATCGGTGCCGGATCTGGTCAAGTAGCTACAGCTTCAGCGCTTTCTTGAGCGTCTCGATCGACAGATCCGGCGGCCGATACTCCGGCTTCATCGTCGCCCGCGCCCCGCCCGCGTCCGCGCGCACGCGACCCTTCGCGCCAATGTCGAACTGCGCCAGCTTCAGCGGATCGGGCGACTTGTCGTAGTGCCACACGGTTTCCATGATGGACACGACGCCCAGATCGAGGCCGACCTTCACCTTGGCAAAGAACGTCAGGATCAGGTTCAGCGCCGCCGACAGCCGCGCATCCACGGGCATGTCAAAGCCGAGCCCGCGGCGATTCACCGTCAGCGTCGGATTGGCGTCGATCGCCGCTTCCAGATGCAGGTTCAACGCCGCGCGCAGCCCTGCGTCGACCGCCACGACAACCGCCGACACTTCGACCGAACCTTCCGCGAACACGTTCAGGTCCGCGTACGCCGCCGAGGACATTTGGCCCGCGACGCTCATCGACGCAAACGACGGGTCCATCAGGTCCACCGCGCCGCCCAGCGACAGGTTGCGCAGCGTCAGCGGCTTCAAGCCCACGGCCAGACCCATCCCCGCCGCGACCTTCACCTTCACGTTGGGCGGCGTGTACACGAGGAAGCTCGCGTCCAGCAGCTTCAAATCCTTGCGCCACGGCTCCGGCTTGAACACTTCAAACGGCCCGGGAATCGTCACGCCGCCTGCCAGCTTCACGTGGCCGTCGCTGTCGAGCGCCGCCGTCGCCTTGCCGTGGATGGTGTCGCTGATTTTGACGTCGACCTCGCCGCGGCCGGTCAACTTCTGGTCGCGCGCCACGGCGATGTCCAGCTTGCCCTGAACGCGCTCGTGCGGCTGGAATTGCACTTCACCGGCGCCGTAGAGCAGGGGGCCGTTGCCGGTGTCCTCGTAGTTGACCTGGAACGTGCCGCGGCCGATCTTGCCCGCGTCAATCTGTGCGCTGCCGCTCGCGCCTGCCAGTCGGCCGTCGACGATGCTCGCCGACAGCGTCGCGTCCGTCACTTTCGCCGGTCCCGCGGTCCAAGGCTTGATTTGCTGCACGGTGCCCTGGCCGCTGAACGTGTTGCGCGCCAGGTCGATTTCGCCGCCCACCTTGCCGCGCGCGATGCCGGGCAGCTCCACGTCCACCTGGCCGGCGACCTGCGTGAGCGTTTGGCCATCGACCATCGCGCTGACTTCGCCGCCGGTGATCTTGACCTTGCCGCCCGCCAGTGCCCGCGCTTCCGTCAAGTTGAGGCTCGCCGCGCCTTTGAGGCTCTCCAGCGTGGAGCCGGCGTCGATTTGCACTGTGCCTTTGCCCCAGCCGTACACGGAGATTTCGGCATGGCCGCCAAAAGACGCCAGTTCGTTTTGCTTGAAGTTGGCCAGCACCTCGCCGCCGGACAGCTCCGCGAACCGGCCGATCTTCCGCGGCGTCGTCAGCTTGATGCCGGCCTGACCGTCAAAGGCGTCGAGCTTGGAGCCGTGTTCCAGCGCGACCCAGCCGGTGCCAAAGCCTGTGACTTCGCCGTCGGCGCGGCCCCAGACCGATGTCAGTTCATTGGCTTCCACCTCCGCGCCCAGGCTGCCGCGCGTGAGCGTGACCAGCGGACCGAGATGCTTCGGCGTCGTCAGTTCGAGCTTGCCGCCGCCCGACAGGTTCTCGGTCTTGGAGCCGTCGCGCACGGCCAGTTCGCCCGTGCCCCAGTCCCGGATGCCGAGCTTGGCCATGCCGCCAAAGTCGGCGAGCGCGGATTTCGCGACGCGCGCGCGCAATCGGCTGCCCGGGAGCACGCTGAGGGGACCCGCGAGCGCGTGCGCCTGCGTGACGTTGAGGGACGCCTCGCCCGCCACGTCGGCCAAATCCGTCGCCTCAAAGCGCAGGTTGCCCGCCAGCCAGCTGTCAAACGCCACGTCGACGTTGCCGCGGTACAGGTCCACCGCGTTGTCAGCGAATTCCGCGTCCAGCACGGAGCCCTTGCGCAGCGCCAGCAGGCCAAACCGCTTCTCCGTCTCCACCTGCAGCGTCGCGTGGCCCGCGAGGTGCTCCAGGCCGCCTTCGCCTTGCGCCGTCACGTTGCCCGTCAGCCATTTGTCGTAGCGCACCGCGGCCGCGCCCTGGACGCCGTGCAGGCCCGTCGCATCAAATTGGCCATCCAGCATCCCGCCCTTGAGCAGGTCGATGCGCGCGCCCAGCGGCTTCTCCCGGACCACGCCGACCGTCGCCTCGCCCTTGAGTTGCGCCAGCGTCGCGCCACCGTCCAGGTTCAGCTTGCCCTCGACGAAATCGCTGTAGCGGAAGCCGACCATGCCTTGCCACTTGGCCAGCTCGCCGTTCTCAAGCGTCGCATTCGCCCGGCTGCCGCGAAGCAGCGTCACGTTGCCGCCCAACGGCTTGTCCACAAGCGTGCGCACGTCCGCCTCGCCCGCGAGGCTGTCTGGCGCCACGTCGCGATCCAGCCGCACGCGGCCGTCGACCCACTTCTGCCACTGGAACGCCGCGTCGCCGCGCACTTTGTCCAGCTTGTTGGCCGCGAACGTCGCGCTCAGTTGGCCGCCCGGCTGGAGCGTGACGTTGCTGCCCGCCGGACGTTCCGCCGTGACGACACCCGCGCCTGTGCCAGCGACGTTGTCCAGCGTGCTCGCGCCGTCCACTGTCAGGTTGCCGCGCAGCCAGTCCTGATAGCGCCAATCGACAAGGCCGCCGAACGTCGCGACCTTGCCGCCTTCCAGCCGCGCGCGGATATCGCCGCCTTTTTGCAGCGTCAGCGCGCCCAACGGCCGATCGGCCTGCAGTTGCAGCGTCGCGTTGCCCGTCACCGCTTTCAGATCCGCGGTCGGCTCCAGATGCACGGAGCCCGCGAGCCAGCGCGCGTAGTCGACAAGCGCCAGCCCGGAAACGTCGCTCACCGCGTTCTGCTTGACCGTCGCGTGCAGCGCGCCGCCCTTGCGCAGCGTCACTGCCTCTCCCACCGGTTTGTCCGCCAGCAGCGCCAAGTCCGCGCTGCCATCCAGCTGCTGCAGCGTCGCGCCGGGCGTCAGCGTCACAGCGCCGCTCAGCCAATCGTCCAGCTGCGCCGCAACCACGCCGTGAACCTGGCTCTGCGCGACGGGCTGCGCGCCGTCCAGCTGCGCCTGCACATGACCGCCAGCCTTCAGCGTCACATGGCTGCCCAGCGCCTTGTCCGTCAGCAGCCGCGCGCTCGCCTCACCGGCAAACGGCCCGCTGACCGGCGTTCCCGGCTTGAGCTCCAGCGCGCCGCCCAGCCACGCGCCATGCTGCCACTCGACGCGTCCACCCAGCGACTCGGGCCGTCCATCGCGCACTTCCAGCGTCAGCGCGCCGCCCGGCAGCAGGGAGGTCTCCTGGACCGGCTTGGTCGGCGCCGTCAGGCGGGCGTGCGCCGTGCCGGTCACGTTTTCCAACGGCGACTTGTGCACAGTCAGCGTTCCGTCCGCGCTCAGCGCCGCGCCCTGTAGCGCAAAGGCCGCGGCGCCATCGATGTCGCCCAGCTTGCCGGCCTGCACGTCGACGTGGAGGGTCCCGCCGCGCTGCAGCGTCAGCCCGCCTGCCAGCGGATGGTCAGCGGTGACGGCGGCGGTCAGTTGGCCCTCGGGCGCGTCCAGCGTTGCGTCCTGCGCGTGCAGCGTGCCTTCGAGCCACGTGCCGTAGCGCAGCCGAAGGTCGCCCGTCAGCCCGCCGGGCTTGCCTTGCGCAATCGTCGTCTTGATCGCGCCACCGCGCAGCAGGGCAAAGCCCCCGGGCAGCGGCTTGTCCGTCAGCAGCCGCACATCTGCTTCACCATTCAGATCGGCCAGCGTCGACTTGCCCGCCAACGCTACGCGGCCCGTCAGCCAATCGCCCTGCTGCCAGCCAACAGTACCGGACCACGCCGTGGGCACGCCGCCGACGAACTCGACCTCCGCCGCGCCGCCCGGCAGCAGCTTGGCGCCACCCGCGAGCGGCTTCTCCGTCAGCAGCCGCGCGTTGGCTTTGCCCTGCAGCGTCTCCAGTTTCTCCGCGTCCACTTCCGCCGTGCCGGCCAGCCAATCGGCCAACTGCCAGCGCACGCCGCCTTTGACGCGGCCCAGCGCGTTCGTCGTCACGTCAACCTGCAGCTGGCTGCCCGCCCGCACTTTCAGCCCGGTCGCGCCCAGCGGTTTGTCGGCAAGCACCTGCGCGCTGCCTTTGCCGCTCACGTTGCTGAGGCTCGCCGTCGGCGCCAGATCCAGCGTCCCCTCCAGCCAGCCATCCAGCCCGTACCGCGCCGCGCCAGCGACTTCCGTCACCTGGCCGCCCGCCACCTTCGCGGTCAGCTTGCCGCCTGGCAGCAACTTCATGCCGCCCGCGAGCGGCTTCTCCGTCAGCAGCGTCACGCTCGCTTGGCCTTCCAGCTTGTCGATCGCCATCGGCGCGTCCGCGTGCAGCGTCCCGCCCAGCCAGTCTGCCAACTGCCAGTTCAACGTCCCGCCCAGCGTCTTGACCTGACCGTCCTGCAGCGTCGCCCGCAGGTCGCCGCCGCGCCGCAGCAGCACTTCGCCCAGCCGTTTGTCCTGCGCCAGCGTCGCTGTGGCCTCGCCCGTCGGTTTGGCCAACGGGGACGCAGTCACCGCCACATCGCCGCGCAGCCAGCCCTGCGCCGTGAACGCGAGATGGCCCGCGACCGGGCTGTCGCCCAGCGCTTTCTGGGTATCGACGTCCACCGCCACTGCACCGCCGCGCTCAAGCGTCAGGCCCGCGCCCACGTCATGCGCCACGCGGATGCCCGCCTGCGCGCGACCCGCCCACTTGTCCGGCTTGCCCTCCTGCAGTTCGAGCGCGCCATCCAGCCAATCCTGCCAGCGCACCGCCGCGTGTCCGCCCAGCGTCTCCAGCTTGCCGTCAACGATGTTGGCTTCCAGCGCGCCGCCCGCCTGCACCGTCCAGTTGCCCAAAGCCTGCGCCTGCGCAACCGTCGCCTGTGCCCGCCCCGTCGGCGCGACCGCTTTGCCGGAAGCGCCAAGCGCGATGTTGCCCTTCAGCCACTGCCCGTAGCGCCAACTGACCTCGCCGGCGACGTTGCTGACCTTGTTGGCCGCGAGCGTCGCCTGCAATTGCCCGCCGCGCTGCAATTCGATGCCGCCGGGAATCGCCACGGGCTGCCGCAAGCTCGCCGTACCGCTGCCGCTGACGGAATCCGCGGTCGACGGATCCAGCGTCACCGTCCCCTCCAGCGCGTCCTTCCACTGCCAACCGGTCTGGCCCGTCAGCGCCTTCAGCTCATTGCCCGCGACGTCCGCCTGCAGCCGCCCGCCGCGCCGCAAGGTCAGATCGCCAAACGCCTGATGGCGCAACAGGCTGGCCTCCAGCTGGCCCGACACCACGTCCAGCCGGCTCGCGTCCACGTGCAACTTGCCGCGCAGCCAGTCGTCGTATCCGACAATCACATCGCCGGTCAGCGCGCCGATCTTGCCGGCATCCACGCGCGTCGTCAGCGCGCCGCCCGCTTCCAGCACCAAATGGTCGTTCAGGCGTTTCTGCTGGGCGAGCGTCGCCTTGGCGTCGCCGCGCAGGTTGGCCAGGCCGTCGCTGTCCTGCAGCGTCGCGGTTCCGCGCAGCCAACCGTCGTCGCCATACAGGAACGCCACGTCGCCGGAGAGCGCGCCGGGCTTGCCATCCTTCAGCGTCACCGCCAGCTTGCCGCCCGGCTGCAGCGTCAGCGGTCCGACCGTCTTTGCCGCCGCGATCCGCGCCGTCGCTTCGCCGTCGACCTTGGCAAAATCCGCTGTCACATCCGCCGTCACCTGGCCAGCCAGCCAATCCGCGTACTGCCAGCCCAGCGTCCCGTGCAGCGGTCCAAGCTGGTTGCGCGTCACGCTCGTCGTCAGGTTGCTGCCCGCGCGCACCACCAGAGCGCCGTCGCCCACTGGCTTGTCTTTCACCAGTTGCAATTCCGCCGTGCCGCTCAGCGCGTCCAGCGTCGCGTGGCCCCCTTCGGGCACGTCGATTGCACCGCGCAGGTCGCCGACCCGCGTCGACAGCTTGCCCCACACTTCCGTCAGCACGTTGTTCTCGAGCTTGCCGCCGATGCCCGAGCCCTGCTGCACGGTCAGCGGGCCAATCGCTCGATCGGCCAGAAGCGCCGCCTGCAGCTTGCCCGACACTTGCGCGAGGTTCGGATCAAACTGGCCGTCCACGTCGATGCGGCCCTTGGCCAGCCCGGCGATTTCCGCCTCCAGCGCGCCGCCCAGCTTGACGCTGACGTTGCGGCTCAACGTGCCGGACACGCTGCCGCCGGGGAGGATCTTGATGCCGGGGCCGTTCAGCGGCGCGACGACGCGGCCATCGATGCTGCCGGAGATTTCCTGCGGCGACGACGCGCCCGCGATGTGTAGCGCGCCTTCCACGACGGGCGTGCCGCCCGGGGCAAATGCATAGCCAACGTCGCCGGACAATTGCGAGAGCGCCGCGCCTTCCACGTGGGCGGAGACCTGGCCGCCGCGCCGCAGCAGCAGCGACGGCGGCAACTTGCGATCGGACGCCAGCTTGCCGGTCAGGTCGCCGCGGAACGTGCTCGCCGACGCCGCTTTGACGGCAGCCGTGGCTTCCAGATGCCACGCCGCGCCATCGTTCGCCGCGCCAAAGACGACGTTCGCGTCGCCCTCAAACTGGTCCACGCCACTCGGCGTCAACTGCGCCGCCAGCGAGCCGCCCGGCAGCAACTGCACCGGCCCCAGCGTCGTCCCTTTGCCGACCACGCTCGCGTGCACGGGGCCCACGAGCGACGTGCGCGTGCCCGCCTCCGCGTGGACGCTGCCCGCCAGCCAATCTTGCCAAAGGAACGGCACGTCGCCGGCGATGTGGACGAGCTGTCCGGCGCGCAGCGTCGCCGCGAAGTTGCCGCCTGGCGTGACCGCAAGCTTGCCCGGAATCACGTCCAGTTGCCGGGTGATCTGCGCCTGACCGATGCCCGCCACCTGATGCGGGTCCACGTCCGTGACGTCCACCTTGCCCTGCAGCCAATCGTCGATCTGCCACGCAACCGGCCCGGAAATTCGGGTCACCGCGTTCTGGCTGATCCGCCCCGACAGCCCGCCGCCGGGCAGCAGCTGCAGCGTCGGCGAGATCGCCAGCGGCTTGTCGATGTTGCCGCGCCATTGGCCGTCGACCAGCGTGGGCGTCGACTTGTCACTCAGCGCGACGATGCCGCCGATCCAACCCGCGACGCCTTGCTCGCTGGCCTGCCAATTGGCCTCGCCGCCCAGCCGATCGATGTGCGACGCGGTCATGGGCATCGTCAGGTTGCCGCCCGTCTTGAGCTGCAGGCCGCCCGCGAGGTTCTGCTCAGTCGTCACGCGCCCCGCGGTCACGGTGCCCGAGAGGCTGTTGATGCCCGCGCCGTTGGACTTGCCGTCCAGCGTGCCGCGCAGCCAGCCGGTCCCGGCGCCGTAGCGCACCGGAATTTGCCCGGAGATGCCTTCAGCGCTGTTGCTGCGGACGGGGACGGTCACGCTGCCGCCCGCAACGAGGGTGGTCTCGGATCCGCCGAGCGGCTTGTCGGCCAGGATCGCGCCCTGGAAAGCGCCCGTGACGCTCTCCGTCGTGCCGCTGTCCACGCGCAGCGCGCCCTTGGCCCACGTGTCCAACTCCGCCGCGACGGTGCCGCTCAAGCGGGCGATCGCGCCGGCCGCGAGGTCAACGTTCAGCCCACCCGATGGCAAAAGCGCGATTTTCGGATCGCCCGTCAGTTCCCGGCGCTTCAGCACGCTGGCGGTGCTGGTCTCCGTCGGGCCGTTCAGGCTGGCGTCGGTGCGCAAGGTGACCGCGCCGCCCAAGGTCGTGCCGGAACGCCAGTTGAGCACGGAGCCGGCGTCAAAGCGGTTGATGGCGACGCCCGGGGCGAGCCGCGTCTGGACCGTGCCGCCCTTTTGCCAGCTGAAATCGCCCGCGCCGACGACTGGCTTCTTGAGCGTTGCGGTGGCCGGTCCGGCGATGCCGCTCCTGATCGACGCGCCGTCTTTTGCCGTGACGGTCGCGACGCCTTCCAGCCAGTCCTGATAGCGAAATGCCGCCGATCCCGTGAAGGCGTTGAAGTCCGAGTTGACGAAGTCGACGGCCAGCTTGCCGCCCGGAATCAGCGTCGCATTGGGCAGTTGCTTGTCGGCGACGACTTCGCCGCTGGATTGGCCCTGCAAGTCGTTGAAGCTCAGCATTTCGCCAGCGACCGCGACGTCGCCTTTCAAGAAATTCTGGAACAAATAGTTGAGCTTGCCGCTGTAGCGCGTCGGCGTGGAGTTGGCGATGGCGACGCGGAGCGCGCCTTTCTCA
>CAINLT010000308.1 GCA_903850505.1 uncultured Myxococcales bacterium
CCGGACTTCCCGACCGGCGGTACGATCTTTGGCCGTCAGGGCATCGTGGACGCGTATGCGACCGGCCGCGGCAAGATCAAAGTGCGCGCCAAGACGCACATTGAAACCGAGAAGAAGGGCGGCCGCGAGGCCATCATCGTCGACGAACTGCCGTACCAGGTGAACAAGGCGCGGCTCATCGAGCACATCGCCGAGTTGGTGCGCGACAAGAAGATTGAAGGCATCAGCGATCTGCGCGACGAGTCCGACCGGACCGGCATGCGCATGGTCATCGAGCTCAAGCGCGACGCCATCGCGCAGGTGGTCCTGAATCACCTGTACCACCAGACGGCGCTGCAGTCCGGCTTTGGCATCATCAACCTGGCGATCGTCGCGGGCCAGCCGCAGGTGCTGACGTTGAAGGAGATGCTCGAGCATTTCGTCGACCATCGCCGCGAAGTGGTGACCCGTCGCTGCCTCTACCTGCTCAAGCAGGCGGAAGCGCGCGCGCACATCCTGCTCGGTTTGCTGATCGCGCTGGATCACCTGGATGAAGTCATCGAGCTGATCCGCAGCAGCCCCGATCCGACGACCGCGCGCGAGCGTTTGGTCCTGCGCTTTGGCCTGAGCGAGTTGCAGGCGCAAGCCATCCTCGACATGCGGTTGCAGCGCCTCACGGGCCTGGAACGCGACAAGATTCGCGCCGAGTACGACGAGCTGATGAAGCAGATCACTTGGCTCAAGTCGGTGCTGGAAAGCGACGACGTGCTGATGGGCGTCATCAAGGACGAGCTCATCGCGATCCGCGACGAATATGGCGACGCGCGCCGGACGGACATCGTCGAGGACCACGCGTCCCTGTCGATGGAAGACCTGATCGCCGACGAGGACATGGTCGTCACCATTTCCCGCACCGGCTACATCAAGCGCACGCCGCTCTCCGCCTATCGCGCCCAGCGGCGCGGCGGTCGCGGCAAGTCCGGCATGGTGACCAAGGAAGAGGATTTCGTCATCGATCTCTTCGTGGCCAGCGCGCACCAGGACCTGCTGATCTTCACGTCGCTCGGCAAAGTCTACGGCCTGAAGGTCTATGAAGTGCCGGCAGGCGCGGCGAGCACGCGCGGCAAGCCCATCGTCAACCTGATTCCGGTCGAGGCCAAGGAAGACGTCAAGGCGGTGGTGCCGATTCGCGAATTCGTCGAAGACGCCTACATGCTGCTGGCGACGAAGTTCGGTACGGTCAAGAAGACGGATCTGATGCAGTACGCGAAGATCCGTTCGACGGGCATCATCGCGATTGTGCTGGACGAGGGCGACGACCTGATCGACGCCAAGGTCCTGCGCGACAACGACAACGTCGTGCTGGGCACGCGAGACGGCATGTCGATTCACTTCCACTCGACGGACGTGCGGCCGATGGGTCGAGCGACGCGCGGCGTGCGCGGCATCTTGCTGAGCGGCAAGGACTCGGTGGTCAGCCTCGCGGTTGTGCCGAGCACGGGCCAGGAAGTCGTGGAAGATCCGGACGCGCCGGAAGTGGAGCCCGTGGAAGGCGAGGATCTCGAGGGCGAGACCGGCTACAAGGGCCTCGCGCTGTTGACGGTTTGCGAAAACGGCTACGGCAAAGCCACGCCGCCGCACGCGTACCGGATGCAGAATCGCGGCGGTCGCGGCGTCATCTCGATCAAGACCACGGCGCGCAACGGCAAGGTCGTTGGCGTCCGCGCGATTGAACCGGACGGCGAAGTCATCCTCGTGACCGACGGCGGCACGCTGTTGCGCATCCTGGCCACGGAAATCCGGGTCATCGGCCGCAACACGCAGGGCGTGCGCCTCATCAACCTCGGCGACGGCGAAAAGGTCATGAGCTTCGAGCACTTCACCGAGCGCGACGTGGGCGGAACGGCGGCTGAGTAGCTGCTGGCAAGACGCGCGCCGACACACGTTCGTCGGCGCGTGACGCCACGGGTCTGATGCGCAGGACAAGACAAGCTGAGGACCGATGAGCGACTGGCGCGCGCTGCCTGAACGGTTCATGAACTGGAGCCTCAAGCGCCCGGTCCGCAACGGCATCCTGTTCGCGACGCTGCTCTGCCTGCCCACCGTCTTTTCCGGCTGGTGGCTGGATGACTGGATTCACCGCGCCGCAATCCTCGGGCGGATTCCCATCCATCATCCCGGGCTCGGCTCGCTGTTCACGTTCGGCAACGGCATCAAGGCTGACGTCATGGCCCGCACACAGTACGGCTACGGCTGGTGGACGCTGCCGGATCTGAAGCTCAACTTCTTCCGGCCTCTCTCCGCGCTGACGCACATGTTCGACGAGAAAGTCCTGGGGCCGCACGCGTGGCTACAGCATCTGCACAGTCTGGCTTGGCAGGCGGCGGGGATCGCGGTCTCCGGCGCGATCTTCCGGCGACTGCTGGCGTCCCGAACCGCCGCGCTCGCGACGCTCCTCTACGCCATCGACGAATCGCACTGGACCGCGAGCGCCTGGCTGTCCAACCGCAACGCGTGGGTCTCCATGGTGCCGGCGATGCTCGGCTTCTGGGCTTGGCTGCGCGCCGAAGACGAGGATTGGCTGCCCGGCAAGATCGCCGCGCCGCTGCTGTTCGGCATCGGCCTCTGCGGCGGCGAGACGGCGCTGGGCGTGGCGTGCATCTGGGTCGCCGTTGCGCTGGGCCGCAAACCCAAGCTGCTGACGCTGCTGCATCTGGCGCCGCTCGGCGCGGTGCTCGCGGTTTGGGCGATCTACTACAAGACCCATGGGTATGGCGCGGCAGCGTCGGGCGCGTACCTCGATCCGGGCGCCGACACGCTCCGCTACCTCGCGCAGGCGATCCACCGCGTGCCGTCGCTGGCTGGCGCGCTGTTTGCCAGCCTGCCGGTGGAGATTTCCGTCCTGTCGCCGCCGCTGACCTGGGGCATGGCGCTCCTCAGCGTCGCCTGCGTGGTGCTGGTCTTGCGCGGCTTGCGGCGCCTGCCTCTCGATTCCCACGACGCGCGCGCCTGGCCGGGTTTCGCGGTGGGCGGCGCGCTCGCGCTGTTTCCGCCCGCCTCCACGTGGCCGTCGCAGCGCACGCTTCTGGCGCCAAGCCTTGTCTCCGCCGCGCTCGTGGCGATGCTGCTCCTCGGTCTGCGCGATCTGCTGGCCGATCAGCCGCAACTCCGTCTCGCGCGCCTCGGCCGCGGCGCGCTGGTGTGGATTCACCTGATTTGGTCGCCGTTCATGATGGTCGCCATCAGCCTTGTCATCGCGGTTCAGGCCCCGGTCATGGCCAAGCTCGCGGCCTCGCCGACTTTGACGCAATTGGGCGGCAAGCACGTCGTGATGCTGGCCGCGCCCGATCCGGTGCTCAGCTTCTACCTGCCGTCCCTGATGGCTTCCTCCGGCCTGACGCTGCCGCGGCAGTTCAACACGCTGGCGGTTTCCGTCGACACCGTCGCCGTCACGCGCACGGCGGCCAATCGCATTCGGCTGGAAGCACTGGGCGCGCCGCTGCTCTCGACCCAGCCCGAACAGCTCATCATGGATCCGGCGCGCATGCCCAAGGCGGGCGATATCCTGGACGTGCCGCACCTGCGCGCCCGCGTGGAGAAGGCGACGGCCAAGGGCGTGACGCAGGTCGAGTTCGAGTTTGAAGAGCCGCTCGAGGGGATCTTGTTCCTGGAGTGGCACGCGGGCGACGTCCATCTGGTGCCGCCGCCGTCGACGGAGCGCACGGCAATCCTGCATGAGACCGGTGTGATGGGCATCTGAGGGTCAGCGATCCGCGACCGTCGCCCCTGTGTCCACGCCCGGATTCGTGACCGGTTCACCCCGCAGCTCCGCCGCCTGCCAAATCGGGCTTTCCACCAGCACTGGCACCGCCGCCACCCGCGCAATCACCTGCGCGCGCACGACGGCCACTTCCGCCACAAGACCGCGCAGCTGGCGTGCCACTGCGCCCGCTGAAGCCGCGCGCTGCCCCGGCGCCGCCATGAGCAGCTCCTGCACAATTGGCCGCACCGCGTCGGGCACCAGCGTCGGCCCCGGCCACGCCAAGA
>CAINLT010000309.1 GCA_903850505.1 uncultured Myxococcales bacterium
AGCGAGGGCAAGGAGACGCAGTTCCTGTTCTGCTCGCACCAGCACCTGGCGTTCACGCCGCTGTGCCGGCAAGGCGACGCGGGCACGACGCCGAGCGAGATCATCGCCAACGATTTGGACAAGTACGAGTGGCAGTACCAGTGGAACAACTTCCGCACGTACCGCAAATTCTGGAATATCAGCGCGTACGCCAACATTCCGGCGCAGCTCATCAGCGACTCGCGCCGGTTCATCCCGATGTGGTGGTTTGACTGGGACAGCGCCGACTTGACCGATTCGCTGCGGCGTCAGGGCTTCAAGAACCCGGATCCCAACGGATCGGACGTCGACTACTACGTGCAGTTGACCAACAAGTTCAACGCGGAGATGTCGCGCACCAACATGATGGTCGCGGCGTTTCACAAGGCGATTATTCAGGAAACGTCCGGCGAGCGGCCGTACAAGACCACCTACGACAAGTACTACGGCGACGTGACGCAGCAGGGCATCATCCTGGACAAGCTCTTCGCGATGCAGTCCTGGGTCGCGCTGTGGCCGACGGGCGGCATCTACGACCAGAACCAGGCGGGCTCCTACCTGTCGTCCTACGAAGGCTATGGCGACGCGTCGTTCAACACGCTGGCAGAGGACGTCGTGACGTCGATGGTTGGCGGTCAGTACGACGTGTACACCTATTTCCGCCCGCTGGCGGTCGCGCAGTTCGCGCAGGACACGCATGACCCGTACTTTGGCGGCAACGTGCAGATCCGCGATTGGATCGGCGGCCACGTGTTCTACCGCCAGGAAGATTTCCTGAACTACTTCCGCGGCCTCGCCGTTGACCACAGCTTCAACTTCGACACGTGCGACACGCTGGCGCACTGCACGTACGACCCGCAGCTGCCGCAGAAGTCGCAGACGGACATCTACCACTCGGACACGTTCAACGAGTTCATCGGCCCGGATCTC
The DNA here is from genome assembly GCA_903850505.1 of uncultured Myxococcales bacterium. Taxonomy (GTDB): domain Bacteria; phylum Myxococcota_A; class UBA9042; order UBA9042; family UBA9042; genus CAIYBN01. Next base: position 949 of record CAINLT010000309.1, read on the forward strand.
CGGCGCTGGACGTGGGCGTACATCCCGTCGCGCAACCAGTGGATTGCCGTGGATCGCGACCGCAACATTGCGAGTTACCTCATCATTCGCCAGTACAACCAGGACGTCGTCAACCAGCAGGATGACGGCAACTTCCCGGGCGGCGCGTATGGCTACGAATTGGAGCTGAAGTACTTCCTTGATGCGTACACACAGTACAACTAAGCCAGCGCTGGGGCTCAAGTCGTTGCGGCTTGGCGTTGCGTTCATCGCGTGCGTGGGCTTGCTCACGTCCGCGTACGCGTACGCGGGCGGTCACGACAAAGGCGGCGCTTCGGCCAGCGGCGCGCCTGCTGGCCCGGGCGGCGGCTCCACCAACGCGCGCGGCGACCCGGTCGACGATGAAAACGAGCGCAACGTCGCGGACAAGCCCTGGGAAGTCGGCGGCGTGTTCGAGACGCACCGCCTGTTCATCCAGAACGACCTGCAGGGCTACGGCAACAACAAGCTGCTGAACTACCTGCATCTGTTCGCTCGCTGGGACTTCAGCAAGCACGACGCGATTGAGCTGCGCGGCTACCTGTTCGAACGCCTGCTTGTCGACCCGGGCGAAACGGGTTTCCGCCTGGAAGACACGGTACTGCACTATTCGCACCGCTGGAAAGGCCTGCCGGAGGACTGGGGCATCCGGACGTACGCCAACATCACGGCGCCGACGTCGTTCTACAGCCAGCTGATGAGCCTCTACACGTCGCCGCGCATCGGCATCGAAGGCTCGTATCACCATGGCCCGTGGTCGGTGGCGCTGCTGGGCTACGCGGAGACGTTCATCACCAAGTACCGGCAGATGGAAGGCGGTAATCCCAATCCGTGGCTGCACTTGGGCTCGTACCTGGATGTGTCGTACCGGCTGCCGCTGTTCGAGTCGCTGAGCGAGCCGCTGACGGTGGGCGCGATGGTGACCGTGCACCGCACGTGGCTGCGCGATGCAGGCGGCGGCGGTGCGCAACCGAGCGCGCTCGGCGTGTCGATCGACCCGCAGTATGACGGCCAGCCCGTCCAGGGCACCTATGGCGGCGAGGTCTACGTCCGCTATCGTTTGCCGAATTGGAGCGGGCTGCATTCGGACGTGACGGTGGCCGCGGCACAAGGTGACCCGACGCTGGGGTACACGTCCTCCCTGCATGACGGCATTGCCCATACGTACTTGTTCTGGCGGCAGAGCAGTCAGGTGTTTTTGGCGCTCTCAGCGCGGTATTAGGCGCTGGCCGCTGGGGCTTTGCGCTGCCGCGCGGGCGCTGGGCTTTGGGTTTGGACGGCTTTTTGAGTTTTTTTTGTGCGCCTGTGGCGGGTTTGGGTTTGCGGGTGCGCGCGCCTGTTTGACGGGATTCTTCAAAACAACTTTCGCGATGCGAGAGAGAAACCAGCTCGCCGCTGGTTTCTCTCTCGCGCTCTCTCTTCCTTGGCCCGGGCGGTTGGTGGGGAAGGCGGAAGTGCTGAGTCTGGCCTGCGCTTGCGCTGCGCGCAGTGCTCGGCCCCGCTTGGGGCCGGGTGGGGGACGCGACGGCTCTGGGTGAGCTGCGCCTACCCGACGCGCTCACGCGCGGGGTGCTCGCTTGGGAAGGTCGTGCTGGGGAAAGTGGTCAGAGCTTTGCGCGCGGTGGGGATTGCTCGGCTGGCGCTGCGCGCTCGCTGGGGATGACCTGTTTGTGCTTTGCGCTTGGTGGGGATTGGTCGGCTGGCGCTGCGCGCTCGCTGGGGATGGCCCGCTTGTGCTTTGCACTTGCTGGGGATTGGTCGGCTTGCGCTGCGCGCTCGCTGGGGATGGCCCGCTTGTGGTTCGCGCTCGCTGGGGCATGACGGGCTCTGCGCTCGCGCGCATCGCCTGGCGCGATTCGCTTCTGACGCTTGGAAAATGGTACACAGGGTGGGTCGCGATCGACTTGGAGTGCATCATGCAGTTTCTTCGCCCTGCCCTGTTCATTCTGCTAACGGTTGGCGCCACAGGCTGCGGGTGTTCGCCGGCTTCCGGTGGTGGCTACATGATGCAGTCGAGCGATGCGACCGGTGACGCCAGCGCGGATGCCACGCCCGTCGACATCCGCGGCAAGCGCTACTGTGAGATTCTGTTGGGCACGCTCCAGGGCGATAACCTCCACGTTGATGTGTACAGCACGGAGGGTTTGAACGAATGCCCGGATGCTGCTTGGGCCTTGGAGGACACCGCGGCGTTGACGAGTGCGACGGCTTCAGACCTCGCGCTGCTCAATGGGCCGCGTTACTGGATGCTCGACTCGCTGGCGGGCTCGACGCTGCAGGACGCGACGGTTCGCACTTTGGGGGGCATTGAGATGCGCAAGGCCGGCGCGATTGACTTGCCGGCGGCCAGCGTCGCGGCGATGAGCAAGCCTTACCTGCAGCATACGATTCATCGCAATAGCGCGTTTCACTGGAATGCCGGACAGACCGTGTTTGAGCTCATCGACGACGCGGGGCACGTCTACGACATGCAGTCCTTCAGCGCACAGAAGAAGCCGCTGACGGAAGCCGCGCTCGCGACGTTGGGCACGCAGCTGACGCTGCCGACGGGTTGGTCGTTTCACACGCGGACGCTGACGTCCGATCTGCTGCTGACCGCGAGCGATGGCAATGCGACGGTCGTGCAGGACGATTTGGGCAACACGTATTCACTGGCGCAGTAGCGCAATGCGACGCCCCCGGAACTGCCGGCGCCCGTCTACTTGCCCGCGCAGCACAAGACGCCGCCTTTCTGCCATGCGCTGACCGGCTGGCCGTCGTACTGGCAGCTCGCGTTCTGGCACGCCTTCTTGGTGACGTTGGCGCCTTCGTTCAGGTCGCTCTTGCCCGGGCCAACGCACTCCCATGGACCGAGGCTGGGCTCCGCTTCATTGAAACCGCACTTGTTGGGTACGGTGCTGGCGATGACGCGGTCCAGCGGGCCGCAGTTCTGGCTGGCGGACAGCGTGCTGCCGAGGTTGCCACAGCCAAACAGGTCGTTGACGTTGGGGCCGTCGGTCCAGCCGCCGCAGACGCTGCCGTTCTGGCTGGGTTGCCGGATGGCGAAGAAGAGCGACTTGGGCGCGGCGTTCGCGGGCGTGGCGTCGACGCAGCCGGTCGCGGATTTGGCCGCGACTTCCTGCCACGTGCTGCAAACGTGCCAGCTGGCGGCGCAGAGATCGGGCGCGGAGCAGCCGGTGCCGTCGGCTTTGCTGCCGCTGTTGCCGCCCAGGTTGCCGCAGGTCGGGACGACGGTGTCCGGCGTGATGCCCGGATGGTCCCACGCGCCTTCGCAGCCGGCGATTTGCGGGTACGCCTTGTCGTCGAGGAAGCCTTCGCGCGTGCCGTCCGCGCAGCCGATCTCCGGGTTCACCGGCGGATCCGTCGCAACCGTGACTGTGAACAGCGCCGGCACGCAGCCCTGCACACCCGCGTCGTCCCACACGTCCAGATGAAACAGGTACTGCCCCGCAGCCGTGACCTGATACGTCGGCGCCTGCACGTCCGCACTCGGCAGGAATTTGCCCGACGCGCCCAGCGGCGCCTGGACCGACCACGCCCACTTGACGATCTTCGCCAGCCCTTGCCCATAAGAACCGATCGCCGACAGGTGCAGCACCGCCTGGGTGCCCGACTTCTGGCCTTCCGCGACGGCGAGAATCGCGATCGGGCATTTCACCTGCGGCGGCGCGCACGTCGGGTTGGGCGCGCAGCCTTCATTGATGAGGCCATCGCAGTTGTCGTCCACGCAGTTGCCGCAGAATTCCGCGGGCGGGATGCAGGGTCCCCATTCCTTCAGGCACTTGCGCGTCCCCGCGGAGCCGCATGCGGTGACGCACGACTCGGTGGCCAGCGGCTTGCACGCGTAGTCAAAACCGCCCTTCTTGGGGCCTGTGTCGGTCGCCGCCACGTCGTCAGCGAAGACATCGCTGGCGACATCCACGACCGCGTCCGTCGCGCCGCTGCTGTCCGCGACTAGGCCGTCGGTCTTGTCGCCAAACGCCAAATCGCCGACCGCCGTGTCACCTGTTGCCGATGCATCTGCAGTCGCGCCGGCGTCGGTTGTCGGTGGTGTGCTGCATGCCGCGGCGAGGCAGGCGAGCGCCGCCCAAGTCTTCAAGGCTTGCACTGCGGCACCTCCACGACGCTGTTCTTGCTGCCAAAGCCATCTGGCACCTGGTTGGGATTGTTCGGATCCGCCTGCCAGGTGCCATCGACGATGAACTTGTACTGATACACGCCCGGGGCCAACGTCTTCTCCACCTTCCACGTGCCGGTCGCCGTCGGATCGGTCATCACGTCAGCGGTCTTGGCGTCCTTGCCCCAGCCGTTGAAACTCCCGGACAGGAGCACGACGTGCTGCCCCGCACCCGCCGCGACCGCAAACACCACCTTGCCGCACGTATCCGCGGGCTGCGGCGGATCCACCTTGACCTCGGTCACCGTCACGAACAGCGTCTCGGTCGCCGTCAATCCCGCCGTGTCGCGCACCGTCACGTCAATCGCCTCAGTGCCCGACCAATTCGTCGGCGCCACGATGTACAGCAGGTGCGTCCCCGGATCCTTCAGCGCCACGTGCTGCGCGCTCCAGAGGAGCGTCAGCTTGTCGTTGCTGTCCTCCAAGTCGTTGATCAGCGGATTGAAGTCCAGCGTGGCCGAGGCGCCCTGCGCCAAACTCAACGGCGCCAACTTCTTGATGTGCGGCGCGGCATCCTGCGGACCGGAATCACTGGCGACGTCGACAGGCGCAACGTCCAGCGCCGTCTCCGCCGCCGCCGCATCCGTTCCAGCGGCAGCCGCATCGTTGGCCGTTGCCGTATCCGCGCCACCGTGCAGGTCTGCCGTGGCGTCGGGCAACGTGAAGGCGTCCGCTTGACCGCTATTTTGGCTGCCGCACGCGGAGGCAAACAGCAGCACGACGCCCGCGAAAACTCGTTGCCATTCGCCCCGCATCGCCACCCTTCCCTCGGCCCGCGTGACGCGCGCCATCCCCGGGAGGCAGCATGACGCCAGCGTTTTCCGCGGTCAAGGCAGCGGGCGCGGCGCGGCGAGATCGCCGAGAGGCTGCGGCGCACAAAAGCGGAATGGCCCGCGCGGCGCATCGACCAGCGGCTCATGATGGCGCGGCTGGGTGACCAGCGCGGTGAACGGGTTGTCGGCGACGTCCCACACGCCGCCCGGCACTTCCAGACGGCGCAAATCCCAGGCGCGCGGATCGTAGCGCCAAATCCCCAGCGCACCGACGGCGATTGTCCACAGGGCCAGCGCCCCCAGCCACGCGCGGACACGACGCGGGGGAGGCTCGCCGCCCGCCACGACAAGAAACGGCGCGAGCCACGCCGCTTCAGCCAGCAGGCGCGGGCCAAACGCGATGCCGCCCGACCAGTTGTGAAACACGGCAGCGAGGCAGAAATGCAGGACGAGCCCCATGCTGAGCGCGCGCGTCCACGGCAACTTGCTGCGCCAGCCGAGCCAGACTGCGGCGGGCACGAGTGGCGCGTACCACAGGATCCCGCGCGCGGGGCTGACGAGGAGGCCGGTCATGCCGGTGAGGAAGCGCGTGGGCCGCTGGCTCAGCGGTTCGTCGATCCAGGCTTGGTTGCGGATGAACTGGCCGAGAGGCAGCGGCGAGCCAAAGTCGGCGAGATTGGCGCAGACGAGCGGCGCGCCCGCGAGAAGCGCGAGGGCCCCCGCCCAGACGGCGATGCGCGCGGGATCGGGGGCGGCGCGCACGCGCATGAGCCAGGCGAGTCCCAGACCGAACGCGAGACCGCCAAGCGCCGGTCGCTGCAGCAGCGCGAGACCGAGCAACGCCGGCACGAGCAGCAGCAGCCAATGAAAACGCCGACTCCATGCCAGACACGGCAGCGTCGCGATCAGGAACGGCAGGCAGGCGGTCTGCTGCCACAGCCCCTGGCCCAGCGATGGACTGCCGGCAAAAGACACGCTCGCGGCAAGCGCCAGCCCGGCCGCCGCAGTCGGCGAGGTGAACGCCAGGAGCGCCAAGGCCAACAGGACGGCGGAAAGCGCGACGGCGGCGGCAGCGCTCCACCGAACGGCATAGCGCAGGTCGCGATCCGTGACGGTTTGACCCGGCGCAAGACCTTGCAGCGCAACCGCACCGAGCAGCGCGGGGCCGCGACCGAAAATGGAAACGATCGCGCCATCGGCACCAGCGGTGGCAAAATAGGGCGTCTGGTGCTTGGCCGCCGCGTCGCGAACCCAGTCAACGCCGGCCAGGTCAAGCGAACCATTGCACACGACGGCCGCGGCACCCAGGCGACCCGCAACGGTGTCGCGCCCTTGGCCGCGGGCGGGCTGGACGAAACAGGCGGCGAACGTCAGGACGGCGACAACAGCCAACGCTGCCGCAGTGGGCCAAGCGGGCGGCGACGAAGTCGGGGCGCTGTGCGGATCAACGGTCAATTCACGCTCCTACGGGCATGGCGACCGGATGGTGTCACGGAGGCCAACCGCGCGGCAACCGATCACTCCTTGGCCGCACGCTTCACGACCGCGCGAATCCGGTCGGCGATCGCCTGGGCACCCGGCACGCCGCCGGGATAAATCCGGCAGCCCAGGTTCGTCCCCGTTGGCACCGGCAAGCCGAACAGATCGCGTCCATCGACC
>CAINLT010000310.1 GCA_903850505.1 uncultured Myxococcales bacterium
GCGGTGTCGCTGCCGCGCGCCCCGATGGGCGCTTGCCGGTCCCAGGTTCAAATCCTGGCCCCGCGACCCAAAGAAACCCGGCGACTCGAAAGAGCGCCGGGTTTCTGCGTTTTGCCACCTTGAACCTGGGCCGTCCCGCGGGCGCGAGCGGCCGCTGGCCGCCGCGGTGTCGCTGCCGCGCGCCCCGATGGGCGCTTGCCGGTCCCAGGTTCAAATCCTGGCCCCGCGACCCAAAGAAAACGCCCAGTTAGACAAGTTCCTGACTGGGCGTTTTCGCGTTTTGTTCCCACTTTGTTCCCACTCGCGCCCAGAGCATCACGTTCTGGCTCCCGTGGAGTAGCCAAAGGGCAGACGCAACGGCCGTGGGAACGATCTGACAGAATGTGGCTGTGCGTTCCGGTTTCGCTTTCGATAGGAAAGCGACCATGGCAAAGCCCGAAACCTACCGCGACAAGTACCGCATCCGCTGGACCGATCACCTCGGCAAGCGCCGCTGCGAACTCCACGACACCTACCGCGACGCCCAGAAGGCGCTGACGAAGCATCAGGCTGACGCAGAGGCGATCCGCGTCGGCATGAAGGACGCGCCGCCGCCCGTGCGGACGTTCGAGGATCTGGTCGCCTACTGGCTGGCCAACCGAGCGATCCACAAGCGCAGCAAGAAGGACGACGCCAGCATCATCCGCCGTCACCTGACGCCGTTCTTCGGCGCGATGCAGCTCACGGAGATCGGCGTCGCGCACATCGACTCGTTCCGCGCGACGAAGATGGAGCTGAGCCCCAAGACCGTGTCCAACCTGCTGACACTGCTCGGCACGATGCTCAACGCCGCGTTCGACCTCGGCTGGCTGGTCAAGGTGCCGCGGATCCGCAAGCCGAAGGTTCGGCTGTTCTCCAAGGACTTCCGCTATCTGCGCACCGACGACGAAATCGCCCGGTTCCTTGCCGCGGCGCGCATCGAGGGCATCGACGCGTTCGTCCTCTACGCGACGGCAATCTGGACGGGGATGCGCGAGGGCGAACTGGCGGCGGTGACGCTCGCGCGGGCGAATCCGCTCAAGCCGATGCGGAATCAGATGCTGGACGTGAGCCTCCAGACGGGCGAATTCCCGCGGATGGACGCAACCTCGCCGGCAGCGACCGGCGGTCGAAGTGCTTGACAGTCAAAGTATTCCGTGAGGAATCCGCGATCGCCGCACCGACAAATTGTGGCGCAATCTTGGCGGTGCCAGTGTTCCGATCAAGCACATTGTCGCGACGTCGGTTCGTTGCGGAGGGAATGGATGCGGACGCGCGCAGTCAGGCCGATCTTGTCGCCGACAATGAGACAGTGAAAGACAAGCTCACCGGCCTGCCGTGGGCCAAAGAGACCATCGCCGTGGCCAACTGGGGCAGCGCCCTGACCGCGTGTATGACGAAGACCTACGACGGCCTCGCGGACTGGCGCTTGCCGATGGAGAGCGAACTGCTGACGCTCCTGGACCTGACGACCAAGCCGAGCATCGACACTGCAAGGTTCCCCAACGCCTCCGACCACCCGTTCTGGACCAGTTCGCTGACAGTCGGCGGCACTGCGGCGTGGGTCGTGCTCTTTTCGCCCGGCCCCCGCTTTCCGTACGTCAAAACCATCACCTACAAGGTCCGCTGCGTGCGGGAGGCATCGGTGTCCGCGTTGGCGAGCGGGAAGACTGGCCACGCGCGCTGGGGGAAATCTGAGCGTGCAAGTCGGCCAACGCCGTGCTCGACGCACGCGCCGCAACGTTTGCACGACCTCAGGGACACCCGCTCCCCGCCGCCGTTACCCGCACGAGCTTCACCGGCCCACCGCTGCCTGTCGCGGTCGCGAACAGCGCCTCGCCATCCATGGCGGCGGCCAGCCAAATCGCACCGTTGCCCAGCACGCTGCCCGGCAGCGTCACGTCGCCGGTCAGCACGCCGTCCGCGCTCAGCTGCTGCACGTGCATGACCGCCAGCACGGAACCGCCGTCCGTCCATCCGCCGACCAGCGCGCCCGTGCCTACCGGTACCAGCCACGCGCCCATCAGCGTCAGCGGCTTCTGCCACACGACCGCGCCAGCGTCGTTCAGGCGAAACACCACCGCGCCCGGCACTTTGTCGCCATTTTTCTGGTAATCCATCGTAGCCATCGCGCCCAGAAAGCCGTCTGACAGGGCGAGGAGAGCCGTTGGCGAATCGTTCGTCGGCGCGGGCAGCACCGGCACGTCGACCTGCACCACGCCAGCGTCATTCAAACGCACAAAACGCACGTCTGTCAGCCCGTCGGGGGTTGCCTTGGACGTCAGCACGCCGATGCTGCCCGCGTGCGCCGCGGATAAAACCTGGTAGCCGTAGTTGGCCACTTCACCCAAATCCGTCTTGCCCAGCAGCGCGCCCGACGCGTCCACGCGCGCGACGAACGCGTTCCAGGTGTTGGCGAGCGCGGGCTGAAAGGAGCCGGTCACCACCGCGCCGCCTTCTGGTCGCACCGCCAGCCGCACGTTATCCGCCAGCGACTGCGGCACTTCCGTCGTCTGCAACAGCTTGCCCGTCGCGTCCAGATGCCAAAGCAGCGCCTTGCCGTCGGGCCATTTCGTCGGCACCGCGTGGCCCGCCACCAACACCGTTCCGTCGGCCAGCCCGCGCACATCCGACGCGCTGCCCGTCGCCACATTCGCGTTGTCCCACAGCACTTTTCCCGCCGCGTCCACGTGAATCGCGCGGACAATCGGCTGGTTCAGCACGGTGTGCGCAATGACATACGAGCCGTCGGCCATTTGCGTCAGCGCGCCGATGAGCCCCGATTCCGGCTTGGGCAGCGTCACCGTCCAGCCCGTCGCGCCGCCGTCCACGCACTTTCCCGCGCTGCACGAGCCGCCCAAGCTGCACGCCACGCTGCTCGGACACGCGCCCGAAGTCGGCGCGTAGTGGCAGCCGGTGTCCTTCAGACACGTTTCAGCCGTGCAGATGTTGCCGTCGTCGCAGTTCACGGTCGTGCCTGCGCACTTGCCGGGTCCGGTGCAGACGTCGCCGCTGGTGCACGCGTCGCCGTCATCGCACGCGCTGCCTGTGGGCGCGACTTGCGGGTCGCAGATGCCGACCAACTTGCAGTGGCCTTGCACGCACGCGGGCTTGCCGTCTTGCGGGCAGTTGATGGGGCAGCCATAGCCCCACCCGCCGCCGCCGCACCAGCCGATGGCGGCTTGGCTGAGCGCGTCTGCGCCAGTCGACGTTTGGGCGCTGGCCAACGCGAAACTGCAGTTGCCGCCGCAGCCCACGAACGCGTCGACGCTGGCGCAGTCGCTGGCGGTCGTGCACGCGTCAAAAGGCGTGATGGCGGCGGCGAGCGCGACGGGCAATTCTGCTTGGATCGCGTTGCAGGACTGGCAGCCGGTCGGCGTGTTGAATTGGCCGACGTCGCAGCCCGGCGAGCAGTTGGGACCGAGACAAAAATCCGTGTAATAGCAGCTGAACTTTCCGCTGTTGCAGTCGCAGACATACGACGGACTGCACTGTCCGCAGCAGCATTCCGTGCCGTAGCTACAGTGCAGACCGCCGGCACACGAGGTGCCGCCGACGCCGTACGCGGGTTGCTCGGCGGGACAGGTCGTCCACGCGTCCGGGTCGCCGATGTCCTGGCTGACCTCGTTGCTGTCCGTCGCGTCCGGTCCGGTGTCCCACAGCGTGCACGGCTCCTTGCTGCCGCATTTCCACTGGCCCTGACTGCACGAGCACACCGACGCGTAGTCACAGCAGCCGGGGTGCGGGCAGATCATGTCGTAGACGCACCATTCCTGATCGGTGCACGCGCTGCCGAGGCTGGGCTTGTCGGCAGGGCAGCCGAATTTCGAGACGTCGCTCAGCGTGCCGTCTTGCACGGTGGCGTCGCTCGTTTCCGTGCTCGCAGTGCCGCAGCCGGCGAGGATTGCCGCGCAGACAAGCCAGGACTTGCGCGACCTGAACCGGCGAAACGCGAGCGCCGCGAGGCTCGCCCAAAGCGCCAACCAGCCGCTGCTGCTGCCGGTGCCGGCCGTACACCCACTGGACCGGCTCGGCGGTGGCGTCTCGATGACCGTGCCGCTGACATCGTCGCTCAAACCGCCCGCGTCTGCGCTGCTGCCGGGTTTGCAGACGACGGTGGTCGGCGAGGCGCGTCCGGTACTGTCGATCGCCTGCACCTTCCAGCAGCCGTCGCCGGGCGTTTGGTAGAATTCCGCGCTTTCCGACATATACCACGCCTTGGGCGTGCAGCTCGTCGCGGAGACGACCGGGTACTTGCCATCGGTGAAGCGCACGATCCAGGCGACCGGTGCGGCGTCGGTGGTCAACGTGCGCCACATCGCGCCGCCTTGATCAAGACAGTACGGCGCGTAAACCGATCGCACGCACGTTCCCGTCGCCGGTGTGACCTGCGCGTCCTCGACGAAACCGCTGATTTGCGGCGCGACCGGCACGCTCAAATCGGGTCCCGCGCCGGTGTCAAAAGCGATGGTCGCGTCAAATGGGAGCTCACTGGGCTGGTTCTTCACGCCCGGATAGGCCAAATGCACGACATGGTGCGTGTTCGGTGCCAGCGGCTGCGCGAGCTTGAACTGCATCGCCACCGACGGATCCGATGAACTCGAATGCGGCACTTCCACGCCGTCCAGCGTCACCGTCCACGGTTCCGCGCTAAAGCCGCCCACCATCACACGAATGCCCAGCCACAGCGTCACGTTGGTCGGCACGTCCTTGGCGCCGTCCGCCGGAATGCTCCAGTCCAGTCCGGCTTCTGGGGCAATACACGAAGCGCAGGCTTGCCCTGGCAGGAGCGTGCAGACGGCGCAGACGAGGAGGAGGCAGTTCAACAATCCGTGACGCATGGTGGACCTCAAGGCGAAGGAGTTCTGGTGCTGCCGCCATCACGGACCGCAGTCGGTCGCGCAATTGCTACTATTTTCTTTGGGCATGGTGCACTTGCCGTCGCCACAGATCTGGCATTTGCCACAGTCCTGCGGGCAGTTCTGGCACGTCTCATCGCTGGCGCAGCCGCCGCCGCCGCAGTTGGGCGCACACTTGCCACAGTCGCTGGTACACGTGACGCACGACTCGCTGGCCACGCAGACGCCGTCGCCACAGACGGGACAGGCGCCGCAGTCAGACGGGCATGAGCCGCACGTCTCGCCCTTTTCGCAGTTCTTGTTGCCGCAGGTGACGCCGCATTGGCCGCAGTCGAGGTAGCAGTTCTTGCAGCTCTCGCCGATGTCGCACTTGCCATTGCCGCACACCGGCGGGCAGACGCCGCAGTCGAGCGGGCACGTGAGGCACGTCTTGCCCGGCTCGAAGCAGATCCCGTTGCCGCAACCCTTGGTCTTCGGGCAATCGGCCGGACACGTGCCATAGCTCTCGGAGGCGGCAAAAGCACAGATGCCGTCGCCGCACTTTGGGGTGGCTTCGCCGCAATCGACTTCGCAAGTGGCCGACGTCTCGCCATTGTTGCACGTGCCATCGCCGCACTTCGGCCCGCCGCATTCGCCGCAATCGGCGTGACAGCGGTAGCAGGTTTCGCCCAGATCGACGTCGCAAATGCCGTCGCCGCAGCCCTTGCCGCACTTGCCGCAGTCCACCGCGCAGGAGGTGCACGACTCGGACGGCACGCCGCACGCCCCGTCGCCGCAGTCGGTGTAGTGGCAATCGCTGGGGCACGTGTTGGGATCCTCGCCCGGGTCGCAGACGTAGTTCCCGCACGCGCTGGGGCACACGCCGCAGTCGGTGCCGCAGGTGCCGCATGTCTCACCGGCGCTGGCGGTGCACTTGCCATCGCCGCAGTTGCCAGGGCAAACGCCGCAGTCGCCCGGGCAGGTGCCGCACAGTTCGGGGCTCTGGCAGATGCCGTCGCCGCAGACCGCCGGGCCGGCTGCATCGGTCGCGCCTGAATCCGCGCTGTCGGCGTCGCTTGGCGCTACGACGTCCGCGAGTCCATCGATTGGGCCGGTGCCATCGGCGAGAACGTCTGCCAGCAGGATGTCGCCACCGGCGGCGTCAGCATCCGCGCTGGAACCGTCGATGGCGGCTGAGTCTGTGCCGCACGCGCAGCAGAGCGTGATTGCCAAGGTCATGACGGTTCTGGCAAAACTTGAATCATGGCCCACAGTTTCTCTCCTCAGCAAGATGGCTCACCGAAACGTCAACCGGAGACGAAGCAAAGGCCGTGCCAACTTGATGTAATTCCATAAGCCAATGGCACGCATGACAAACTTCCCCGTCTCCTCTTGGCCGACGCAGAACAAGTTGTAGGATTATCCAACACAGGCGCGAAATACGCCACACACTCACAAGCGTCAGAGGCACGTGCCCGCTGCCACACACCACTTTCCACCCGTCTTCGCACAGCAAACTTCCGCCGCCGCGCAATCGTTCTTGCCCGTGCAAGGCTTGGTCGCCGCGGTACCGCAATCGGCCGGGCAAGTCGTCGACGTCTCGCCGCCCAAGCTGTTGCACACGCCGTCACCGCACAGGACGGCGCCGTTGCACGTGGCGTCGAAGTCCGCGCAGCAGTTGCTGAGTTGCTTGCACTCCGAGCTGCACGCGCACGGCATGCCCGCCAGGAAAAGGCCGCAGGACCCTTGGCATGAAAACGCGCTGTTGTCCTTGAGGCAGCCGCTCGCCGTACCGCACGCCAACAAATCCGTGGCGGTCGGTGGCGTGCCGGCTTTGGCGCAAATCACGACGTTCGTGCTGTCGCGCACAGTGCCGATTCTTGTAGCAAAATGTGCAGAACACGCGCTGGGCGTTCCACGGGAGCCGAAGCGCTTTTTTGGCTTGCAACATACGTCGCTGCCTCAGAGCGCACGGTCCGTGGTCGCCACAATCTTGGCGAATTACGTGCACGCGGGGCAAACCGCGCGACTTCTCGACCATCGGCCCCGGTTGGGCCAAGCGCTGAGGCGGACAATTCGGCACGTCGGGACAGCGATGCGCGCAGCCAGTTTGTCGCGCGCGGCGTTGCGCGTGGTTTTCCCGGCGCGACGACAAGATGACATGGTGGGTAAACGACGCGAGGACGCCGAAAATGCCCAAGCCGATGACGACATTCGCGTCTTCAACGTTGAGCGGGCGCGTCGCAAAGCCGAGGCGCACCGCCACATACAGCGCGGTTGAGAGCCAGGCGCCCGCCAAGAAAAGCCGTGCGGGAATCAGGAAGAACGTCGACGCGGCGAGGTCCAACTGCAGGATGCCAAACCAGTAGAGGTTCCCATGCTCGGCGGCCAGTGCGCCGTTGAGGGTGACCGGAATCGCGACGGCTGGGAACACACCGAACATGAGCGCC
>CAINLT010000311.1 GCA_903850505.1 uncultured Myxococcales bacterium
CGAGCACTTCACGTTTCCGGAAAGCAACGGCACGATCCTCATCGACTTGAGCCACGCGCTCTCCAAGGTCGTCGACAGCTCGCTCACCGTCGACCCGGAGAGCATCCACGGCTGGGTCAAGACCAGCGGCGGGATGTCCGGCGGCTACACCGTCTACTTCTTCCTGCGCAGCGCCAATCCGTGGCAAGCCGCGACGGCGTGGTCCAGTGGCATCGCGCTGGAGGGCACCCAAACGACGGCGACGGGGCCAGATGTCGGCGCGGCGCTGACGTACGCAGGATCAACGGTCGATCTGCAAGTCGGGCTGTCGCTCGTGTCACAGGCCGCCGCCAAGGCCAATCTGCTGGCGGAACTGACGACGTTCGACCTGGCCAAGCAAAGTGCGCTGACCCGGAGCGCGTGGAACGACCGCCTGAGCGCGCTCACGGTTTTTGGCGGTACGGAAGCGCAGCGCAAGCTCTTCTACTCGTCGCTGCACCACGCGTTCGTCATGCCCGGCGTCTATAGCGACGTCGACGGCAGCTACACCTACGCCGGCACCAACGCCAAGACCGGCGGCTTCCGCTTCCTGACCGACATCTCCGGCTGGGACATCTACCGCACACTCACGCCGCTGTACGACCTCATCGCGCCCGATCTCGCGCTCGACTCCATCCAATCCATGCACGCCATGGCCAAGATTACCGGCAATTTTCCCAAGTGGCCGCTGGCAGCCAGCGACGCCGGCTCGATGATCGGCGCGGCCGCGGATGTGATGATCGCCGACGCGGTCGTCAAGGGCATCAAGGGCTTTGACGTGCAGGATGTGTACAAGCGCCTGCGCGACGCCGCGCTTCTGGCGCAACTGCCGCAAGGCGAAGGCCGCGGCGGACGGGATTACTTTGACGACTACGCCGCCAACGGCTTTTGCCACGACGGCCATGGCCCCGCGGTCTCGCTGACGTGCGAGTTGAACCAGGACGACTTTGCGCTCGCCAATCTCGCGACCGCGGTGGGCATGCCGGACGATGCAACCGTGCTGCTCGCGCGTTCGCATGGCTACCAGAAGCTCTTTGATCCGGCGACGGGCTATTTGCGCGGACGCGACGCGCAAGGCGCGCTGGTCAATCCGGACTTCAAGGCCAACGCCTTTGACAACGCCGCGGAGTACGACGAAGCCGATGCGTACCAGACGCAATTCTGTCCGCAATTTGACCCCGATGGGTTGGCGCAAATGTGGGGTGGCAAGGCCAAGCTCGTCGCCGCGCTGAGCGACCTGTTTGTGCAGTCCAAGGCGGAGCACGAAGCACAAGTCGCCGCGCGCACGGAGGACGCGGGCACGAGCGACCCCAACGTGCTCGCCATCAACCTCCCGCCGACCTACTACTTTGGCGGCAACGAGCCGGACATCCACTATCCCTATCTCTTCGCGCGCCTTGGGCGGCCGGACCTGACGCAGCAATGGGTGCCGTGGATCATGCAGGCGTATTTTTCCAGCGCCATCGATGGCCTGCCGGGCAACGACGACGGCGGCACGATGACCGCGTGGTACGTCTGGAGCGCGCTCGGGCTGTATCCGGTTCCGGGCAGCGACCTCTACATCGTCGGCTCCCCGCAGTTCCCGCGCGTCGACGTGCGCTTGGCGACCGGCGTCTTCAGCGTCGTCGCGGCGGACGTCTCGGCGGCCAACATCTACGTGCAAAGCGCGACCTTGAATGGCAAGCCGCTGCAGCAGGCGACGCTGCACCACGCGGACCTGCAGCCCGATGGGCAGTTGGTGCTGCAGATGGGGCCGGCGCCGTCGCAGTGGGCGCGTCAGTAGCCGCAGCCACTTCATTCAATGAATCCGCGCGGTCTTGGTTGGCGTGTCCCGGGGCGTGAAACCGCGAGAGGGGAGGTGCCGGGCGACCGACGCATCATCCCCGCCAAAACGCCCGCCCGCTACTTCGCCATGAACGCCGAGCTCACCGCGCCAGCGCAAAACTGCGTCGGCTCGCCGTTCTCAAACCACGTCGACAGCAGCCGGACCACCGGGTCGGGAATGTAGTACGTCGCCCATGTCGCCTTGTCCGCGGGCATGCATTCGCCCATCCACGGGTCCCACTTGGTCGGATCGCAGCCGGACGCGTCGGTAATCGTGTCGTTGGGACCAACGAGGTTGGCGAAGACCTGCACCATGCCGCCGAGATCCTTGCCCGCGGGCAGCTTGGCGAGCAGCGCCACGACCTGATCCAGCGTCTGGGGCAGGGGCAGCACGATGAGCGGTTCCAGCACGACGGCGTGCAGCCACGCGCCACTTGCGGGCACCTGCCACTGCCACGTTCCGGCGACGCGCTGGTTCTCGATGCGCGCCTCATACACAACCTTCGCGTCCGGCCACTTGCCATCTGCGGCCTTGCCCAGCGGCGCGCTATACAGCTTCAACCGGCCGCCCGCCGCACGGCTCACGCTGATGTGGATCGCGTAGGTCTGGCCCGCCGTCAGGTCGGCGCCCATCGTGTGCAGCACGCCGTCCGTGCCTTCCGCCGCGAGTTCGACCTGCGCGCCAAATGGCGAGCGCGACACGAACGTCTCCCGGGCCGCGATGCCGCCGAGAATGCCCGCCGGACCGATGGCCTGGCCATGCACGCCGTCGAATTCCGGCTTGCGCGCCTGATGCACGTACGTGGTCGGCAGCCCGGCAGGCAGCAGCATGTGGCGATCGCCGCCGCCCACGGGCGCCAGGTGCCGGCCGTCGGACAGGTGGTATTGCCAGAAGATCATCGCCTGCGCGTTGGAACCGCCGCCGCCGCCGCGGATCGCTGCCTGGCGGATGAACGGGCCTTCCGCGCCGATGCCCTTGGCGCGGCTGTCGACGTCGCTCTCGGTCGTCGGGCCGTAGAACGCGGACCAGGGACCGTTCCAGACTTCGATTCCGTCAAAGCCCTTGACGTCCCAAACCCAGGCATTGTCCTGCGTCGGGTGATTGGGTGAGAACAGCGCGCCGTCGGCGTGCGCCTCGTCAATCGCGTTCTGGATGCGGGTGTTGGCCGGCTCGCCGTTCACGGGGTCAGCGGTGATGTGCTTCTTCAAGCCCCAGATGCCGGCGTGACCGGTGCCGCCAAACTCTTCGCCGGGGATGACGATGAGGTGATCGTGCTTGAAATTCGGGTCATGCAGCGCCGCGTCGGTGCGGTGGTCGGTGACGGCGACAAAATCCAGGCCGTTGCCCGCGGTGCCGGGATTGACGTTGGTGTAGACCGGATCGCGCCACGCGTCGGCGATGACGAGCGCTTCAGCCAGGTCGTCGCCGCCCTGCTTCTTGGCGTCGTCGCTGTAGTTGGTGTGGAAGTGCAGGTCGCCGCGGTACCAGCCGTTGGCGGCGATGGCAAAGTTGGCGTCGCCAGTCGCGGTGGCCAGGACGGGCAAGCCTGTGGTGTCCGTGCTGCCGGTGTCGGCGGCGGCGTCCTGCGTGACGTCCTCGCTGGTGACGTCAGCGGTCTCCGTGGTCGTGGTCTTGCTGGAGCAGGCCGCGAGGAATCCGCAGACGGCGAGGGTGCGGCGGGCGCGAAAGAGCATGGTGAACTCCGGTGGCTGCCGACGTCGGGCGCGACGGTCGGAGGCATGGAGTATGGCAAACGCGGCCATGGGTTGCCAGTGCCGTCGCGGCCGCCTGTTGGTAGCTTTTGAAATGTCCGCATCGCGTAGCAAGTGAAATGTCCGCTTTTGGCGCGGCAGTGTAGGACGGAGGGCCGGAGGCCCGATGGAGTACACATGGCGCGCGTGGACAAAAGCGATGACAG
>CAINLT010000312.1 GCA_903850505.1 uncultured Myxococcales bacterium
CCTGTTTTGCCCGCCACTTCGGCAAATCGCCGGCTGAATTGAGCGAGGAGGACATTCGCGCCTATCAGATCTATCTCACCACCGAGAAGAAACTCTCGCCCGGTTCGATACACACCGCCATAGCGGCGCTCCGCTTTCTCTACAAAGTGACCCTCAAAAGAGACTGGACCGTCGAGGATGTCCTGCCGCTCCCCAAGAAGCCGCAGACGTTGCCCATTGTCCTCAGCCCCGGGGAAGTCCAGCAATTCCTTGCCTGCGTGAAGAGCGTCAAGCATCGCGCGATACTGACCACCTGCTACGCCGCAGGACTGCGCATCTCGGAGGCGGTCCATCTGAAGCCCGCAGCGATCGACAGCCAAAGAATGGTCATTCGCGTAGAGCAGGGCAAAGGGCAGAAGGATCGATACGTGATGCTCTCGCCCGCGCTGCTCGAGATCCTGCGCGGCTACTACCAGCTAACGCGGCCAAGGGAGTGGCTCTTCCCCGGCGATCGCCCAAGCGAGCCGATCACCAGGGACGCCGTCGGGGACGCCTGCCAGAAGGCGCTGCGTCTTTCCGGACTGTCCAAGCCCGTCACACCGCACAGCCTGCGGCATGCCTTCGCCGTCCATTTGCTGGAGGCCGGAGCCGACGTCCGTACGATTCAACTTCTGCTCGGACACCGCAGCCTGGCGACGACCGCCCAGTATCTGCGGATCGCCACCAGCAAGGTCTGCGCGACGGCGAGCCCCCTCGAGCTGTTGCCGCGCCCGGCGCCCGCGGCGCCGCCGCCTCCCGAGCGCCACTACTTCTGAGCCGCGCCTCCCGATGGCCCGCTCGGGGCCGGAAGTGGCGGACGTGTTCCGCCGCTACGGCGACGCTTATCGTGCGCAACATGGCGCGTCGCTGAACACGGCCCAGCGGCGTGTCATGACCGCCATCGAGCTCTGTCGAACCGCCGCGCTGGGCGGTCACGTCGAGCAGTGCGATCAATGCGGTCATCAGCGCATCTCCTACTGCAGTTGCCGAAACAGGCATTGTCCAAAATGCCAGTCCCTGGCCCGCGCCCAGTGGCTCGAGGACCGTCGTGCCGAACTTCTCGCCACGCAATATTTTCATGTCGTGATGACGCTGCCCGAAGAGATTGCCGCCATCGCCCATCAGAACAAGGCGACGGTCTACGGCATCCTCTTCAGCGCGGCAGCCGAGACGCTGCAAACCATCGCCGCCGATCCCAAACATTTGGGCGCTGAGATCGGTTTCTTCGCCGTGCTCCACACTTGGGGGCAGACCCTGACGCTGCATCCCCATTTGCACTGCGTCGTCACCGGGGGCGGCCTCTCTCCGGACGGCGGCCGGTGGATCTCCTGCCGGCCGGCATTCTTCCTGCCCGTCCGGGTGCTGTCGCGTCTCTTTCGTCGCCTGTTCCTGGGGCGTCTACAAAAAGCCTTCGACGCCGGAAAGTTGCGCTTCTTTTCGTCCTTGGAGCCCTTGCGCGACGGTCGCGCCTTCCGACGGTACCTGGCTCCGGTTCGGCAAGCCCCATGGGTTGTCTATGCCAAGCCGCCCTTCGGCGGACCGGAGCAAGTCCTCGAATACGTCGGGCGATATACCCATCGCGTCGCCATCTCCAACAATCGCCTGCGTGACATCGACGACGGCAGGATCAGCTTCGCCTGGACGGACTATCGTGACCACAACCGGCAGAAGGTCATGACCCTCGCCGCCGACGAGTTCATCCGCCGCTTCCTGTTGCATGTCCTGCCCGAGGGGTTCCATCGCATTCGCTATTACGGGCTCCTCGGCAATCGCCATCGTGCACAGAAGCTCGCCCGCTGCCGCGAGCTTCTCGGGATGACAATCTCCGAGCCGGCGCACGGCCAAGCCGAGCAGGACTACCGCTGCCGCTGCGAAGAACTCACCGGGCATTCTCTCACGCAATGTCCGGTCTGCCGCCAAGGGCGGATGATCATTATCAAGACGATCGATGGCGCCACGGCGCGGCCGCCACCTTGGGACACGTCATGATCGCGGTTCACTCCCTTCCTTGCTGCATCGGCCGATCTGCTTGTCGCAACCAAGCCACGGGAAGGTTTTTCCAACCTCGTGACGCGCACCCCGCCATCGTCCTCTCCGCCCCCGTCTCGTTCCTCCGAAACTCGGCGGCAACGACGACGTCGCCCCTTGCAATACACATTTGCCGGGCCCCAAACGCCGCCATCTCCTTCTTTCACGACGTCCGCTCTCCATTCAACGCCCATAGGTTGAGCGTGGCGGGGGCGGCTTAGTCCAACACGTTTTTAGCTTACCGTCGCGATCTCAATGCAGTGCTCGCCGGACGCTGCTGTGCCGCGCGGCGCCAAGCTAAAAACGCTCTGCATTATGCGGTGC
>CAINLT010000313.1 GCA_903850505.1 uncultured Myxococcales bacterium
AGGCGGTTCCGCTGTTCAGCGATCTGAGCGGCGAGCCGCTGCTGCCGCTGACGGACATCGTCCAGCCGGTGCACGTGGAGCAGGGCGAGCTGGTGTTCGCGGAAGGTGAGCCGGGCGATCACCTGTACGTCATCGTCGAAGGCGAGGTCGACGTGCTGAACGGCGGCGAACGGCGCGCGTCGCTGCGGGTCAAGGAGTGTTTTGGCGAAATGGCGTTGCTTGACGCTTCACCGCGCTCCGCGTCCTGCCGCGCCCACACGAACCTGGAGCTGCTGGCGATCGCCCGCGACGATTTTCAGGATCTGCTAGACTTGCACCCCGCTCTGGCGCGCGGCGTTATTCGCGTGCTCACTCAACGCTTGCGTGCTGCCAATGAGCACGCGGCAGAAGCCAAACCGGCGCTTCAAGGCAAGACGGCATCTTGAAAAACAAAAAACAACAGCAGGCTGGCAAATCGCGGCAGACAACTCCAGCCGCCCGCGTCCAGCGCGAGCTGCTGCCGGAACAGTCGACGGAGCTCCTGAAGGAGCTGCACATCCTGACCCGCGATGGCCAACTGAACGCCGACTCGCGGCGCAAGCTCAAGCAAATCAACCATCTGGCCAATCTGCTGACGCCGGATCTGGAGCGGCTTTTTGGCGAGGATCGCGATCCGCTGATCATCGACGCGGGCGCGGGCAACGGCTATCTGGGCTTTGTGCTCTACGAGCTCTGGTGCCAGCCCAACGGTCGCGGCACCGTGCTGAACCTGGAGCTGCGCGAGGATCTCGTGACGCGGGCGCGCGAGCGGGCGACCACGCTTGGTTACGAACGCATGGTGTACGAGCAACAGGCGGTGGCGGAGTTGGTGCCGCATGAGGCGCTGGACCGCCCGCCGGTGTGGCACGATCGCCCGGTTGACGCGGTCGTTGCGCTCCACGCGTGCGATACTGCGACCGACGACGCCATCGAGCTGGGCATCCGCGCTGGCGCGTCGGTCATCGCGGTGGTGCCGTGCTGTCAGGCGGAGATCGCGCGCCTGCTCGCGGGTACGGCCGTGCATGCGCCCGCGGGCGCGCTGTGGCGTCACCCGATCCATCGCCGCGAATTCGGCGCCAACCTGACCAACGTCATCCGCGCGCATGTCCTGGAAGCGTTCGGCTATCAGGTGACGGTGACGGAATTGACCGGTTGGGAGCATTCGCTCAAGAACGAGCTGATCCTCGCGCGCAAGGTGCAGCGACGCAACAGTTTGGCGCTCAAGCACTTGCAGCAGTTGCTCGCCGGCCTGCCGTATTTGCCGATGGGCCTGCTGGAGCGGCTGTTGCCCGCTGAGCCGGACGCCTCAGAGTCGCTGGCAGAAATGGCCGCGGCGGAAGCGTAGGCGCCGCCGACACGATTGGACGTGACGCGCGCGGCGAATCGGGGTATGTCGCCGGCACTTTCTGCGGCAAAGCTCCCGTCGCACGCATCGACTTGCCATGATCCAGCCTCTTTCCCACCTGCCGCGCCCTCAGCTCGCGGCGATCCGCATGTTGGCCACCGACGTTGACGGCACGATGACGATCGACGGGCGGATTCCGCTCGCGGTCCTGGAAGCGTGGCGGGATGCGCACGCGCTTGGGCTGCGGGTGCTGTTGGTGACGGGGCGTTCGTCCGGCGAAGCGCTCGGGCTGGCGCGCTACCTGCCGCACGCGTCGTGGGCTGTCG
>CAINLT010000314.1 GCA_903850505.1 uncultured Myxococcales bacterium
CAGATGGAGGACGAGAGCGCCAAGTCGATCTCGGACGCGTTCACGGCGGTGCTCGGGACGGCGCGGCTGGCGGGCGTCGCGCTCCGGCTGGAGGAGGAGACAATCGCGATGGGACCGGCGGGCGTGTCCGAAGGCGGCTGGTCGGGCGGCACGATGATTGGCATCCTGGCCGCCATCGCGATTCCGCAGTTCAACAAATACGTCGCGCTGGCCAAGGCCGCGGAGGCCCGCGAGAACCTGCGGCAGATTCGCCAGGCCGCGGTCCTGTTCTGGCAGTCCGAACACATCGACGCCAAGACCGGCAAGGCGCTGCCCGCGCGCTTCCCGCAGACGACGGTCGTGACGCCGGGCGTGAGCTGCTGTGATCCGGCGGTGGACCGCGACGGCGACCAGCGCTGCGATGCCGATCCGACGCCGTGGCAGCAGGTCGGCTGGCAGGAGCTGGGCTTCCAGCCGGACGGCCAGCATCACTTTCGCTATCGTTTTGAGTCCGCGGGCACCGGCGATGCTGCGTCCTTTGTCGCCAGCGCATACGGCGACTTGGACTGCGACGGCATACAGTCGACGTTCCAGGTCACGGCCAAGCTGTGCAAGGGCAAGGCCTGCAAGGAGAAGTTCCGCATCGACGAAAAAGAGACTGCACCCAATGAGTAAGGCACCGCGGCGCGGTTTGATGGCCATGAGCGCGCTGGGTGACATGCACGGCGTTGGCGCCCGCACCGGTGGCGCGGCGGGTGCCACGACGTCAAAATAGAACGCGAAGCGGCCGCGCGGTAACGCCTCGCCGTCGTCGCAGCCCCTGGACCAACGACGCATCGGGCAGTTTCTCGCTTGGACGAAGAAGCGGGCGATTCACGGGCCGCTGCAGCAAGCCGCCCAATCCGGGGCGCACAACTGCGGCAGGGATTGGCAGATCATCGCGTTGCATTGCGTGTCATTTGTGCACTTGCCCTGGCAGGTGTTGGTGGGATCGGCGCCGCAGGTCGGCGGCGTCGACGTGCCGCACGCACACGCGTCGTAATCGCCGCAGCAAGTGCCCTTGCTCATGCAGTCGGCCGCGCAGCTGCAGCCGCCGAACATGCCGGGCGCTTGGCCGCATTTGCCGCTGCACGTGTTGTTGGGGTCCTTGCCGCACGCGGCCGTCGTGCAGTTCGGAATCGCGACGTGGATGCAGCCCTTGGCGGGGTCGCACGAGTCGGTCGTGCAAGCGTCCTTGTCGTCGCAGTTGAGCGTGCTGCCGCTGCTGCACAGACCGCCGAGACATTGTTCGCCGGTCGTGCAGGCGTTGCCGTCATTGCACGGCCCGCTGACCGGCGTGTGCGTGCAGCCGCCCGTCGTGTTGCTGCACTGGTCGAGCGTGCACGGGTTGCCGTCGGCGCAGTTCTGGCCAGTCGGGTCAAAGCCGGTGCCGTCGGCGAGGCAAAGGTGGAACGATGTGCCGACGCACTGACCGGTGCCGGGTGTACAGACCAGCGCCTTGACGTGGCAGGCAAAGTCCGCGCCGCATGCCTTGCCGGCGTCGCAGTCCACGTCCGTCACGCATTCGACGCAGATTCCGGTCGCCTTGTTGCAGACGAACGGGCAGTCCTTGCTGGACGTGCACGACGTTTGGACCACGCACTGGTGCGCGACGCACACCTGGACGCCCGCGCAATCGACCTTGCTGTTGCAGTCCACGCACGCGCCATCGGCCAGATCGCAGACCTGGTTCGTCGCTTTGCACGCCACGTCGGACTTGCACGGCGCTTTGCCGGAATCGGTGGCGACCGGCACATCGACAATCACAACGGCGTCATTTCCCGCCTGGACGTCAGACGGCTGCTGCACATCGGCCGCAGCTACATCAACCGTCGCCGCATCAGTACCGCCGCCATCGCTCAGCGCCGCGCCATCGCTGGCTGCCACATCCGCGGACGTCGGCGTCGCGTCGCCAGCGACCTGACCATCCCCCGCGGCATCGGCGTTGGACGCAAAGACGCCACCGGTTCCGCCCGTCGTCCCGCCGCAGGCCGCAAAAAGCAGCAACGCCGCGGTCATCGCGCAGCGCGCCACACTTTCAATTGTCGTCATCGTCACTCGCTCTGCGGCGGTTTGGGGCGATTGCGCCCGTCCATCCAGGCCATCGCAAACGCCAACGCCGCAGAGCCTACCAAAACAATCAGTCCCAGCGCCAGCCAACCGTTGGGCGTCTCATTGGCAACGCACACCACGCAGTCAGCCAGCAGCAGTGACGCCATCACTTACGCGCTCGCCGTGGCAGCCTTGGCCGCCCGCGCTGACGGCGGCACTTCCAGCGCGGCCTCCAGCACGTCGTCCATCCGCGTCGCGAACACGAACTCCACGCCCGCGCGCGCCTGCTCCGGGATATCCCGCAGGTCCTTCTTGTTGCGCACCGGCAGGATGATCTTCTTGATGCCGCCGCGCATCGCCGCCAACACCTTGTCCTTGATGCCGCCGACCGGCAGCACCAAGCCGCGCAACGTCGCTTCACCGGTCATCGACACGTCGCCGCGCACGCGCACGCCCGTGAGCAGGGACACCAGCGCGGTGTACATGGTCACGCCCGCCGACGGGCCATCCTTTGGCGTTGCACCCGCCGGGAAGTGGATGTGAATGTCCCACTCCTCGAACATCTTGCGATCGATGCCCAGCCGCTCCGCGTTGGCTTCCACCAGCGACAGCGCGATCTGCGCGGACTCCTTCATCACGTCGCCCAACTGGCCGGTCAGGCGCAGCTTGCCGCGACCCGGCATCTTGGACGTTTCAATGAAGAGCAGATCGCCGCCCGCGCGTGTCCACGCCATGCCCGTCGCCACGCCCGGCGCTTCCGTGCGCATGGCGGTTTCCGGCTCGTAGGCAAAGTTGCCGAGCATTTCATCCAGGTCGTCGATCGTCAGCGTCCGCGTCTCGTAGTCGCCGCGGGCAATGCCCACCGCCACGTTGCGCGCGATATCCGCCATCCGCCGTTCCAGGTTGCGCACGCCCGCTTCCCGCGTGTAGTGGGAAATCACGCGGTCCAGCACGTCATCCGGCATGATCAGCTGCTCCGGCTTGATGCCGTGCTCCTTGATCTGCTTGGGCATCAAGTGGCGCCGCGCGATGTGGAATTTCTCCTCATGCGTGTAGCCCGAGAGCTCAATGACTTCCATGCGATCCAGCAGCGGCGGCGGAATCGTGTCCGTCGTGTTCGCCGTGGCGATGAACAGGATCTTGGACAGGTCAAACGGCGTGTCCAGGTAGTGATCGCCAAACGTGTGGTTCTGCTCCGGATCCAGCACTTCCAGAAGCGCCGCCGTCGGGTCGCCGCGCCAATCGTGGGTCAGCTTGTCGACTTCATCCAGGATCATCACGGGGTTGCGCGACTCCGCCTTCTTCATCGCCATGATGATCTTGCCGGGCATCGCGCCGATGTACGTACGGCGGTGACCGCGGATCTCCGCTTCATCGCGCACGCCGCCCAAGCTCAGGCGCTGGAACTTGCGGCCAAGCGACTCGGCGATGCTGTGACCCAGCGACGTCTTGCCCACGCCCGGAGGACCGACAAGGCACAGCACCGGACCGCGCATGTCGTTCTTCAGCTTGGACACGGCCAAGTACTCAATAATGCGCGTCTTGATCTTCTCCAAGCCGTAATGCCGGTCATCCAGCACCTGCGCCGCGTGCTTCAGATCGAGGTTGTCCTCGGTCATCTTGCTCCACGGCAGATCGGAGAACCACTCCAGATACGTGCGCGCCACGGTGTATTCCGGCGAACCCGCCTGAATCGTCCGCAGCCGCTTCAGCTCCTTGGTGGCGATCTTCTGCGCCTCTTCCGGCAGCCCGACCTTCATCAGCCGCTCTTCCAGCTCGCCGAGCTCGTCGCCCTCGCCGCCTTCCAGATCGCCCAACTCCTTCTGGATCGCCTTCAACTGCTTGCGCAGCACGTATTCGCGCTGGCTCTTGTTCAGGTCGCCCTTCACTTCACTGTTGATGCGCTGGCTGATGCGCAGGATTTCCACCTGCTGGATCACCAGATGCAGCGTCTTGGTCAGCATTTCCTGGAGGTTGGGCGCCTGCAGGACGTCGACCTTCTCCTCCACCGTCACGCCGAGGTGCGTCAGCAGCAGGTAGACGAGGCGCGCCGGATGCTCAAAATTCTCCTGCAAATCCGCCGCGTTGATCGGCAGCTCCGGCACCATGTTGACGAGCTCAATCGCCGTATCGCGCACCGAGTGCACGAGCGCCTGGATCTGCGGATCCGCGTCGTCCTTCTCGCTCAGCAGCTCCACGTCCGCCGAGAGGTACGGGTCTTCCTGGACGATGCTGTTGATCTTGAAGCGATCCACGCCGCGGATCACGACGTGGTAGGTCTCCGCGCCGTTGCGCAGGACCTTGATGAGCTGGCCCGTGCAACCGGCCCAGTACAATTCGTCCGGCTTCGGGTTGTCGATGCTCTTGTCCTTCTGCGCGACGACGCCGACGATTGCGGCGCGCCGATCACCGAGGCTTTCCAGCAGCTTGATGGACTTGCCGCGGCCGATCACGACGGGCATCACGGCGCCCGGAAACAACACGGCATTGCGCAGCGCCAGAATCGGCAGATTGTGCAGCGAGCTGCCGGTCTGGATCGGCTCAGCCATTTCAGTGCTGTCAGGAGATGTTTTTTCGGATGACATGGCTTCCTCACCGTGCCGACACAGGGTCAGCGTGCCTGAGAACCGCACCCAGCGCTGTTTTGCCAGCGTGGCATGGGTCCTGTGTTCACTATAGCCAAGCACGCGACGGCATCAAGTCAAGGCCGTGCGCCTGTTCATTCAGATGCGGCAAGCGTCAAGAAGGTTCTCCAGCCATGACACGCAGCCATGGCGGAACCGAAAGCCCCGCAGTTTCAATGGCAGAGATGGCGAGCGCGGCCAGCGGCGCCGGACCGTAGGCGGCGCGCCACGTCAGGAGGTACAGCTTGTGGCGTTCATCGCCGGCCTCATGCAGGGTGCGAATGTGCCGATCCAGCGCGTCATCGTCCAGCGTGCCGAACGACGCCGCCGCACCAGCCCATGCCGCGGGTACCACCGCGCCTTCGCCCGCCAAAGCCAGCGCCTCCTTTCGCCACGTCGCGGCAAAGATCGCCTTGCGCCCCGCCAGCGCGAAGATCATGCGGGCGTTCAACTCCATCAGGCGCCGCCCCAGTGCCGCCGCTTCCGTCTGCACCTCGCCCGCATAGGCCTCCGCCCGCGCGAGGTCGCCCAGCCACAGGGACGCCTGCGCTTGCGCAAGCCGAATCGTCAGGTAGTCGACGCGCGCGCCGCGTTTCTCGGCCAGGCCAGCCATGTCATCCAGACCCGCGCGGTTGTCCACGCCGATCAGCGCCGCGCGCTCCACGCAGACCGCACCGATGCCCACGGCTTCCTGCCAGGACTCCGCCTTGCCAAGCTGGAGCACCGCTTCGTCAAAATCCGCGAGGTCCAAGCGGCGAAACGCGACTTCCGCGCGCAACAATTGCCGCTCGCGGGCGAGCGCGGGCGTTGCCCATTTGCGCCGGCGGATTTGCTTGAACGCCCGGCGATCGCTGGACGAGAGCAGCGCCATCCCCGCGATCGCGAGATCCACTTCATCGGTCATCGCCCGATCGCCGCGCTGCGTGAAGTGCCGGTGCGCCTGCTTGAGGAAGTCCAGCCCCTCCAGGACCTGCCCCGCCGCTGCCGCAAGGTGCGCCCGGTTCATCGCCAACACCGCTTGGGCCGCGCGATCCTCGCTCGTCGCCAGCTTCGCCGCCACGCGCTCCAACTGCCGCATCGCCTCAGTCAGCGGGCCCGTCATCGCCACCGTCATCGCCAAACTCACGCTCGCCCGCCGCGCGGAACGCACATCGCCGAGCAACTCCGCCATCGCCTGGGCGGCCTCATGCGCCGCGATCGCCCGCCGATAGTCGCCCATCTGCCGCAGCACGTTGCCGAGGTTGTGCAGCGCCAGGAGCCGCATCGGCTGCACGCCCGGCGTCGGATCCATGTCAATGACTTCCTGGAACAGCTTGAGCGCGTCGTCGAGCTGGCCGTCAGCGCGATCCAAATCGCCGATGCAGATCAGGCTGTTGGCGATGCCGGCCTCATGCGGGCCGTCGCGAAAGCGCTGGAGCGACTCGGTCAACAGCGCCCGCGCCTCCGCGACGATGGCGGGGACATGGCCCGCGACTTTGGGCAGCAAACGCGCGACGTTGCCCGCCGCCATCGCGATGCCCAGGTTGTCATCGCGCAACCGCTGCTTTTCCAGCACGTCGCGATGCGACGCCACCGCGGTCAGCAAATCGCCCTGCAGCTCCGCGAGCACTGCCAGCTCAGACGTCGCGGCCAGCACGCGCGGCTCCAAGCCACGGCGAAACGCCTCGGCGCGCGCCCACAGCAGCCAATCTGCCGCCTCCGTGTAGCGCGCAGCCCGCAGCGCCGAACGACCACGCAGGAGCGCCGCCGCACACGCGCCGTCAATATCGCCTGACGCCAGGAAGAGCTCGCGGGCGCGATCGGCCAAGCGCGACGCCGTCGTCGTCTTGCCTTCGCCAAAGCGCACGACAGCCTCGCGAAAGAGCCCAATGGCGATGGGACGTTCTGACATCAGATCATCACGCTGCCGCACGAGATGTCGATGCCCTGCCCGGTCAGCACGTCGCCGGTCGGCCCGACCAGGAATTCGACGTACGCGGCAACTTCCTCCGGCTTGATCATCCGCCGCACCGGCTGGACGTCCATCTGCTGCTGCAGGATCTTCTCAACGGACACGCCGCGCTTGTCGGCCATTGCCTGCATCGACGCCCGCGCCATTTCGGTATCGACCCAGCCGGGATTCAGCGCGTTCACGCGGATGCCGCGGTGCGCGAGTTCCAACGCCATGGTGCGGACGACGCCCTGGATCGCGTGCTTGCTGGCGACGTACGCGATCGAACCCGGCGCGCCAAAGCGCCCCAGCACGCTGCCGATGAAGACGATGCGGCCGCCCGGCTGCATATGGGCGCACGCGAGCTGCGCGAGGAAGACCGTACCGGTCAGGTTGACGTCGATGATGTGGCGGAACCGCGCGCGGTTTTCAGCGCTGAGGTCAGACAGCGGGGTCGGGCCGTTGGTGCCGGCGTTGCAGATGAGGATGTCGATTGGGCCAAAACGGCTCTCGGCGGCGACAATCGCGTCGTCGATCGACTGATCGTCCGCCAAATCGAGCTTCAGCGCCTGCGCGCGTTCCAGCCCGAGATCGCGCGCCAGGCCGAGCATCTGGTTCTGCGAACGCGCCGCCAGCGAAAAGCGATGGTTGGCCTCGCCGAGACGCCGGGCGATCGCTTCGCCAATGCCGCGCGACGCGCCAGAAATGAAGACGTGCTTTGCGCGCGCGCCAAGGTGCTTCTCGAGTTCAGACTGCGGCAGACGGACTGTGACCATG
Organism: uncultured Myxococcales bacterium; assembly: GCA_903850505.1. Taxonomy (GTDB): domain Bacteria; phylum Myxococcota_A; class UBA9042; order UBA9042; family UBA9042; genus CAIYBN01. The sequence continues at coordinate 7,402 of CAINLT010000314.1, forward strand.
GGTGGACCTCCGCGAGTAGGCTGGCTGTCGTGACAAGGCGTGTCAAGCGGCCGGCAACGTCAGAACGAGAGCGTCGCGCGCAGGGCCGGGCCGCGGCCGCGTTCAGCGTCAGCAAAGCGGTATTGAGCGTTCAGTTCGAGCCAGCCGCGCGGCGCCCGATAGCGGTCGTCGCCAAACCAGGTGCGCAGGCTGAGACCGGGGCCGACGGCGTCAACGAGTTCGTCCCGGGATGCGCTGTCGTAGTCCACGCCGATCAGCAGATGCGGGTAGATCGTCATGTGGTTGTACCCGGGGATCGGCAGCGCGACGCCGTAGCGAACCTCCGCGCCAACCAGCAGCCGCCGCGCGCTCAGGTAGTACGCCGCCTCGCTGTACACCTGCCAGCTCTGCCAGTCGCCGCGATCCACGCGCAGGTCGGTGCCGTCGCCGGTCGAATAGCCCACGCGGAACAGCCAGTCATTCACCGAATACTGTCCCACCGCGAACAGCCGCTCTGCCGTCAGCGAGATGTTCTGCGACGCGAGCGGCTTGAAGCGGATGCCCAGCGATTCCTGGGTCGTGTCCGCGCCCGTCGGGCCGTTCATGCCGTTGCGGAAATTGAGGAACGTCCGCGCGAAAAACTGCACCGTCCGACCATCGCGGTAACCAATGACCGGCGGCTGCCAGTAAACCTCGATGCCACCTTGCCAGACGTCCAATTCGCCCGCGTGGTACGGCGTGCCGATGAGGACGCCCCAGCGCCGCTCCATCACCTCGATTTCGCGGCGGTAGCCGAACATCCGCTGTTCGCTGAAGCTGTGTTCATACTCGGCCAGATCCAGGGCGAAGCGGAAATAGCGGATGGACTTGACGTTGTCGTTCAAGCGCTTGGCGGCATAGGCGGCGTCCGCATAGTGGAAGGCCTTGCCGACACCCATGGCAAAGCCGCGCTCAAACGCCGCGAGCCCAGCGGCGTCGTCGCCTTGGCGCAGATAGGCGTAGCCGAGGTTCAACTGCTTGAACGCGCGGGGATCGACGAAGCCCTCCAGCGCATCCCCCATGAGCGAATCGCCGGCGCGTTGAAAGTCGGCGTCCGGGGCATGGACGACAAGCCACTTGGCCGTCGCCAGCGCCGTCGGGCGATCGTGCATGGCCAGCTGCGCGCGGCCGAGGCGCAGTTGCACCGTTGGATCCTCGTCGGCGTGCAGCGCCATCAGCGCCGCGACCGCGCCCGACGGGTCACCAGCCGCGAGCGCGCTGTCCGCCTCGGCAAAACCGAGATTGCGCCGTTGATCCGGCAGCCAGTCGCCACCCTGGAGCGCCCGGCCAAACGCCGCCTGCGCGTGCTTGAAATCCCGCAGTGAGAACTGCAGGTAGCCCATCTGCGCCCACAGCTGCGCATCGTCGGGGAAACGCTGCGCGAGTTCGACCGTCAGTCGCTTTGCCTCCTCCACCTTGCCGTTGCCCACCAGCGCGTCCAGCAGGCTTCTCCCGAGAAACGGGCTGGTCGGTTCGCGTTGATACGCCGCGCGTGCCTCAGCCGCTGGATCCGGGGCCGTCGGCGTGACCGCAGCCGCCAGTGGGAGGTCAGCGGCGGCAGCGAATTGGGGTGCGTTCAGCAGACCAAACCCCAACAGCCAGCGCCGCAGCGATCGCGCGATCGCCGTCCGAAGGTGCGGGGTTGCAGGTCTCACGGTGTGCCTGCGTGTTGCACGTCATCGGGCGCCGCATCCGCGACCCATTGCGCGACTTCGTAGTCGCACGCGACGATGTAGGTGACGTGCATGCCCGTGACCGCGTTGATCCGCCGGGTCACAGCAGCGTCAGGCAGGACCGCAACGGCGACCTGCAGCGTGTCGTCGTCGCTCTGGGCAAACGGGACGACGTGGTGACGGCGGATGATCTCGCGCGGAATCGCGCCTGCCAACGACGGCACCGGACCCGTGTCGTGACGAACGCGCGGCAAATCCGCCTGCTCGGCCAGCGCGTCGGCCAGCAGTTCCGGCGTCAGCCGCCCGGATTCAATGAGCAACTGCCCCAGCGGCACGCTGTGGGTGTGCTGAAACTCAACCGCCGTCTCCAGCTCGGCCGCGGTAATCACGCCATGCTCCACGAGCATCTCGCCGAGCCGCCGACGGTGACGCACCAGCTCGGCCGTCGTCGGATACGTGTGGCTCGTTTTGTCCCACGCGATCGATTCGCCCGTGATGAGGTGCGACGCGTACTGATGCCAAGCGCGCGAGACGGCCCAGAAGTTGACGAAGTTGTTGAGAATCGTCCGCGGAATGCTCAGCAGCCCCTGCTGCAGACCGTCCAAGCGCGTCACAAAGTAGATCCGCTCAAAGAGCCGGTTGGCCAGCAGGAACGTGTTGATGACGAGCACCGGCCACAGCCACTGCGCGTAGAGCACCAGGTGCGACGTCAACGGGTAACTATCGCTGCCCTTGCCGACCAGGAGGAGCACAAGCGTGTTGGCCAGCACGAAGTACGCGAGCATGGAGAACGGCGCAGTGATGATGCCCTTGCGGTCGCGGAAGAACATGTACTTGTTCAAGAAACTGCCGCGCCAACGCAGCTGCTCCCAGCCGAGAAACGCGATGCCGAGAATCCAGCGCGCGCGCTGCCGGTATGCCGTTCGGAACGTGGAGGGAAAGTACTCGCACGTTGCGAGCAGACCGGTTGCAGTCGCCGAGCGCTGCCACCAATCACGCGCACGATGCGCTGGCAGGCGTTGCAACGGCGTGTGCGCAAAAGTCTGGCGGGTGAAGCCGAGGGCCGCGAGACGGAAGCTGAAATCGTAGTCTTCCGTCAGCGTCCCGGTGTTGAACGCCGTGCCGTCGTACTCCGCCATCGCCGCGCCAATGGCCTGACGACTGTAGCAGAGCGCCACGCCCGCGCCCGGCACCAGCCCCGTCAGCTTCTGGCGCACGATGACGTCTTTCTGGTGCACTTCGGCAAAGTCGTCCAGGTACGTACCGGCAACCAGCGCCGACGCCGGCACGTCCAGCGATGCCACCGGCAGCTGGATCAGGTCGTAGTTGTCGATCTGGTCGTTGAAGTACTTGAGCTCCATCGGGTGGATCACGTCCTCGCAGTCGTGCATCAGGACGCCCGCGAACTGCATCCCGTGCGCGCCCTCGTAGTCCGCGATCGAGCGCAGAATCCAGTTCAGACAATCCGCTTTGCACGTCGGGCCATCGGCGTCCACGATGGCCCGGTGGATGTGCGCAGGGTCGCGCGCCACCATCTTGTCGGCCTCCATTGCCGTCGCGGGATCGTTGCGGTACGTGCCGAGGAACACGACGTAGCGGCTGTAGTCGAGCGTCTCCAGCGTGTTCTCAATCATGTTGGCGATGACGTCCGACTCGTGCCACGCCGGCACCATGATGGCGAACCAGCGTTCTTCGCGAGCGCGGAGCGCCTCCGCTGAGAGAGTCGGACGCGGTTGGTGTTGCAGGACGCGGCGCTTGAACTCGCCCGCCCAGAAGACGATATCGATCACCAGATCGTCGAGGCCGCTCACCAGGATGACGAAGGCAGTTGCGACGATGAGGCCGTTGAGGACATCAAGATAGACGGACAACCACGTGTTCAGCATGACCGTCGACCCTTCCCTTGGCACCTCTGTCCCCGGCGCGAGGGGGAATGGACGCGCCGGGGAGGTGCCGTTAGTGGCCGTCGCGTGACCTCTTGGCGAGGTTCAAGCGACGGCGCGTGGTGCTTGGCGCGCGAACGTGCGCAACGCCCACATCCGGTCACAGGGAGTTAACCGCGACGAACTTGTAGCCCGCCGCTTTCACGCCAGTCACAATGGCCTGCAACTGCGCCAGCGGCTCGTACGGATGGAAGAAGAAACTGGCCACGCCATCGCGAATCACCAGGTTGTTCTGCGCCGTCGTGACCAGGTCCGCCGGCAGGCGCGGCGGATGGTTGTTGTAGGCCTCAGGCTCGTAGTTGCCCATATTCTCCGGCTTGATCTTCCAACCGTAAACGTCCGTGACGGTGTACGGATAGAACAAGCCGATGCTGTGCGTCATGTCCGACTTCGTCAGCCCAAGGTCGCCGGTGAAGTACAGGCCGCGGTGATAGGCCGTGCCCAACATCCCCTTGATGGCCTTGGAATCGGTCGGCGAGCCGGCGTAGTGCGGATACTCGAAGATCGTCGGCGCCGTCAGCCCGGCCAATTTGAGCGCGGACAAAGCGGAGGAAATGCGCGCCGTCGCCCATGCGGCCGTGTCCTGCGGCACTGCGCCGTCGTAGACGACGTTGTTGGTCACGGGGTCAACGTGCGCCATGTAGAACTCAAAGTCATCGGCCGTTGTGCCAGAGTACGGGTTCTTCAGGCTGCCGTACTGATGCGTGTAGCCGTGCAACACCAAGGTGCCGCCGTGACTGACCGCGTACTTCAGCTGGGTGAGCATCGCGGCATTCTGCGTCCACTTCATCGTCTGCGCCTTGCCACCGTTGGCTGCGCCAAGCGGATCGGTGTACAGCGCGATCGTCGCGACGCTGAACGGGACGCCATTGGCGTAGAGGTAGTCGACGATCGCCTTGAACGCCGTCGGATCCGTCATCGGGCTCACGTCCTCCAACCGCACCAACGCCCGGTGCTGGGTCGCCGTAGTCGGCGCGAGCGCGTCGAACAGGAGGTCGCAGAACACCAGGTAGCGGTCGTTGTGGTCGATGAACGCAAACGGCACTTCGCCGATGTAGGTCAGGTTGCCGGAGCGGACGGCCCACGGCAGCGTCGTGCCGTCGGCGCGCGTAGCGGTGGCCAAGGTCGCGACCTTGGTGTCGTCAAACGGGCTGAACTGCATCATGCCGGCGCCGTTGGTCGGGTCGCGCGTCAGCACCGTGCCGTGGTAAGTCACTTGGCTGATTGGCGTGACGTCAAACGCCCACGGGTTGTACCCGTACGTACCGACGAAATCCGCAGCGCGGTTGGCCAGTTGCCAGATGTTGTCGTACATCCAGATGACCGGCACGCTGGCCGCGAGCACGTCATCCAGGAACGCGACGGGCAGCGGCTCATCGTAGGTCGAACCGATGTAGATGACGGCCTTGTACTTGGCGATGTCGCCCACCTTGTACTGAATCACCGGCTTGCTGGCGGTCGTGCCAAAGTGGCTCGCCAGATTGACCGACGCGATGCCGTACAGCTCGCCGAGCCAACCATATGGCCCCGTGCTGTCGTACAGAATCAGCGTGCCGCTCGGCAGCGTCGCGAACGCCGTCTGCGTCTTCGTGGACTGGTCGCCCGCCGGCACTTCCACTTCATGACCCGGCAGCACGAGCTCGGTCGGCCGATGGTCCATGCCGCGATCCTGCGGGACCGGACGCTCCTTGCCGTTGCGGAGCGCTGCGCCGCCAAAGTCGGCGGGGAACTGGTTCATGCTCCCAGAGGGCTGGACGCCCAGAAGAGACGTTGGAATGGTCGGGTTCTGCGGGACGACGGTGTTCCCCGGCGTTCCGACTACTGTCTGCAGGGACTGCGATTGACGGAGATCAGCGTTCGAGTCATTGGACGTCGCACACCCAACCAACCCGGCGAGCAGGGTCCCTATCCACAGCATGGAAATAGTGCGTTTCATCGATTCCCCCTTCCTTGGCATCCGGGCATGTGCCCGCGAGCACCCCCAACGTAACTCTCCCACAGGCCCATGCAAGCACTATTCGCTGATTCAACCTGATGTTTCTGTGACATTTTTGCCGTGGCAAATGACCCAGAAAGCTGCGTATTTTTCCTCAGCGGAAAGGTCCATCGCGGAGCGGCGTTGTGGTCAATTGGCCGGGGCGTTGCGTGTTTCCGCGCTCACAGCGACTTCGCGCAGCGGAAGCCGGTCGGGCCTGTGCGCGCGCCTGGGAGTTGGCTGGTGCGAGCGGCGGCGCGCAGCGCGTTGGCGACGTCACTCCAGCCACCGCCGCGAACGACGCGCGTGCCATCCGGGCTGCTGTTGGGGCCGATCGGGTTGGTCACGGGGGTGCCGACGTATGCGTCGTACCAGTCGGCGCACCATTCGGCGACGTTGCCGGCGAGATCGCACACGCCTTGCACTGAATTGCCGGCGCTCTTGCCACACGGCGCCGAAGTGCCGCCCGATCCACAGCCCCCGCCGCCGCCCAAGCCTTCGTCGCAGATCGCCCGGCTGCAGTCGGCCGGCTCGTCGCCCCACGGGTACAGCTGGTTGAGGCCGCCGCTACGCGCCGCGAACTCCCACTCGGCTTCCGTTGGCAAGCGCTTCCCGGCCCACGCGCAGTAGGCGCCGGCCTGGAACCAGTCCACGCAGTTGACGGGCTGGCCGCTGAGGCCTGGAACGCCCCAATTGCAGTAGCCGGCCGTGTCGGGGCGGCCGCACGTGAACGCTGTGGTGTTGGCGGCGCCGCATTGCTGGGACGCCGCGAGCGTGCCGTAGAATGCCGCGTATTGGGCGACCGTGACTTCTGCGGCGTCCAGGGCGAATGCGGCGATCGTCGCGACGTGTTGCGGATGCTCGTTGCTGTCGCCCTGCCCGTCTGGCGAGCCCATCGCGACCGCGCCGCCGTCCAGCGCGATCATCGGCGCCGCGTCGTTGGTGACGCACGCTTGTTTGGCGTCACAGTTCAAGCCAACGCCGCAGGGCGCGCCCACCGGGAGGCTCGTGTGCGCGCACGTCCCGCCCTGGCATCCGTCCAGCGTGCAGGGGTTGCCATCCGACGGGCAGGACATGGCGATGCCCGCCTCGCAGACGCCGCCCGCGCACGAGTCGCCCCAAGTGCACGGGTTGCCGTCCGAGCACGCGCCGGACTTGGGCAGGTGGCCGCAGCCGCTTGTCGCCTCGCACGTGTCGCTGGTGCAGATGTTGCCGTCGTCGCACGACGTGACCGCGCCGGGCAGGCAAACACCGCCGCCGCACATGTCGCCTTTTGTGCAGACATTGCCGTCGTCGCACACGCCGCCCGTCGCAGCGTGGAGGCATCCCTGCTGCGCGTCACAACTGTCGACCGTACAAGCGTTGCCGTCCTGGCAACTGGCGCTCGTGCAGAGCGGGACGTCAGCATCCGGCGTTTCGGCAGCATCCTCACTCACGTCAGCGGGCGCCGCGGCGTCAGGGGCATCGGCTCCTGCGGCATCAACCTCGGCATCGGCGATCGCGTCAGTTGTCGCATCTGCAGCACTGTCTGGTGTCGCATCGACCGCACTGTCTGGTTTCGCGTCGGCTGTCGTGTCAGGTGTCGCATCGACAGCACCGTCTGGTTTCGCGTCCGCAACACCGTCCGGTGTCGCATCGGCAGCACTGTCTGGTTTCGCATCGGCTGTCGCGTCAAGTGTCGCGTCGGCAGCACTGTCTGGTTTCGCATCGGCTGTCGCGTCAAGTGTCGCGTCGCTTGGCGGAACATCGGCGACCTGAACGTCCGCTGTGTCGCTGCCATCTCCGGGCGCGTCGGGCGCTACGTCAACTTCCGGTCCGCTGTCGACGACAACGTCGGTCGCCGCGTCAGGCGTGTCCGCCTCGGCGTCCACTTCTGCGCTAACGTCCGCTGCCGCATCGACGCCGACCTCAGGCACGTCCGGCGCCAAATCGGCCACGGCGGCGTCCGCATCCTCGGCGACTTCCGGACCTGCATCGGGCACGTCGGCCGTTGCGATGTCCGTCGCCGCCGTGTCCTGGACGATCGCGTCGACCGCGTCAGCGTCGGGCTCGGTCGCGGACACGCGCTCCCATTGCGTCGCAAACTCGAACTTGTCATCGGGCGGCATCCGCATGCAGCCAGCCGCGACCGGAATGAGCAGGAACGCGACCCAAGCGGCCGCTGCCGATTGTGAACGGTCAGACGCGGTAGCCGCAAAGTTGCGCATCAGAACCGCCAAGCAACTGCCACGCTGGCAGGCACGGGACCCGGGACGAACGCGACGCGCGATGGCGTCCGCAAGATGAGATACGTGCCCACGCCGGCCGCGGCGACGCCCACGCCGCCGAGCACTATGGACGTGACGAGGTGGGTGTTGATGGTCTGCATGCGGTCGGACGCTTCCGCGCGGGAGATGTCGTGGATCTTGCCGTTGGCACCGACCTGAAGCTGCGCATCCAGATCAACCTGTTGATTGTGCGTCCAGACCCACGAACCGAGGCCAACGAGCGCGACGGCGCCGCCGATCTTCACGAGCGACCAGCCGATCGTCGCGGTGTCGTCGTCCCTGGGCGCGTCGGCAACAATCAAGGGTTTGACCGGCGCTGCCTGAGTCGGCGCAGGCAGCGGCGCATGGACGATACCCAGCCGCCGGCGGACCGCCTCCAGACGCGTCACCGCCTCGGAGTACATCGGCGCAGTTGGCGGCGCGCGCTTGAGGTACTCCTCCAAGTGCCCCGCCGCGGCGTGCCATTGTTGGGCGAATTCTTCGGCGACTGCCGCCTTGTAGAGCAGCTGGTCATCGCGATCCCGCGCCGCCCGGTAGACGCTGAAGTACAGCGCAGCCGCCGACTTCTCATCGCCTTCGCGCGCCGCCGCTTCCGCCTGGAGTTGCAGCGAGGTCTCCCGCGCGCTCTCGGACGCGCGCAGCTGCGCCTCCTCGATTTGGCCCCGCTTGTACGCGTCGATGTAGGCGTTCTGGACGCGCACCTCCATCCGCATCCGCTCGATCTCGCCAGCGTACGCGCGTGCTTGCGCCATCCGCTCCGTCGCCACGTCGGGCGCCGCGAGGACCGCCTGGTAGTGTTCCAGCGCCAGGTCGAACTTGCCGCCCAGATGCTCCGCGCGCGCCAGCAGCATCAGGTATTCCGGATGCGGGTCAGCACGCCAAGCCTCGCCGTAGAGGTCGATCGCCTTGTCATAGTCATGCGCTTCAAGCGCCTGTTCCGCCTCAGCAGCGAGCCTGACCGCGGACTTGTTGGCAGCCAACGCGTGCGGGATAGGCGCCACGAACAACTGCAGGGTCAGCAGAAGAAGGACCAGTCGCAGCGCGCGGTGTAGGTTTCGCGAACGCTTCACGGGACTCGCCTCCATGTGATGCGCGGTACCGGTTGATGGCCGACCGCGCAAGGGGAACGAAAGCTGCTTCAACACCCGTGTCAAGGCGCACACGGGTATTTGGCTCCCCTTCACGGTGCCGCGTTGACCGGCCTCGGCCGCGGGTTACAATGAGAAGCCATGTAGACAACTGGAGGTAGCCGATGTGTCTGACCGCATGCTTGCATCAGGCCCAACGTCTGGGCTCAACCGCCGTGTGGCAGTCCCGCTGGCTGCTGACGGCCCTCGCCGCCTTGGCAGTCACCGCGTGCACCCCGACGGACGTCGTCTATGGGCCGTGCGACCTCGCCAAGTGCGATGACGGCAATCCCTGCACGAACGACGGCTGCGCGAAGACCGGCGTCTGCACCAACGTCATCCGCACCGGCGCGTGCAGCGACGGCGACGTCTGCACCGAAAACGACCTGTGCGTGAGCGGCGTCTGCACCGGCGCAGTCCTCACGTGCGACGACAAGGTCACCTGCACCGCGGACGCCTGCGACAAGACCAAGGGCTGCGTCCACTTGGCCGGCAGCGCGACGACGTGTGACGACGCCAACGTCTGCACCAACGACGAATGCGATGTGAACGTCGGCTGCCTCCATTCCGCCAACACCGCGGCGTGCAGCGACGGCAATGCGTGCTCGATCGGGGACACGTGCGAGAGCGCCGCGTGCCTTTCCGGCAACAAGAAGGTCAACTGCGACGACGCCAACCCGTGCACCGACGACGTGTGCGACAAGGCGACGGGCGCCTGCAGTCACGTTGCCAACACGGGCCCGTGCGAGGACGGCAACGCGTGCACGGGCGAGGACACCTGCAGCCCGGCGGGTTGCATCGGCGTGGTGGACTGCGCCTGCGCGATTGCTGCCGGCCAGAAGTTCCCGGCTGAGAACTGCGAGACGTTGACCGACGACGACTGCAACGGCGTCATCAACGACCCCGCGATCTGCGGTGCAACGGTCTACAAGTTCACTGCGCCGCCCGAATGCGGCGCGACGTGCTACTACGACGAGCTCCACAACATCGCCGTCAATGGCCCGACAGGCGCCAGCAACACCGCGGGCTACAACACGTACGCGACCGGCCAATTGCAGGATGGCGTCATCGGCATCGACGACTGGAACGCCAATCTCGGCAAGGGCCCGGCGTGGGAATGGGTCGCTTGGACCGCGCAGCAGCAGACGATCACGCTGCAATTCGCCAAGCCGCGCACGGTCGCGTTCGTACGGCTGGGTGTGAACAACAAGAAGGACGGCGCCGTCGTTCAGCCGCCTGAAATGCATGTGCGCGTGGGCATGGACGGCATCACGTGGTCAACCGACATGGCGTTCAAGCTCGCAGACGGCACCATGCCGGTCATCCCCGCAGGCCACCGCGGGGACATCGAGTTGAAGATCCCGGTGCAGACGGCGCTGTTCGTGGAAGTCCGGTTTAGCACGCCGGGATCCTGGACGTTCATCGACGAAATCGCGTTCGATTGACCGCTTCCAAGCGCCGCTGAACCACTGGCCATCAGGCTGCTTGGTTTCGCCTACCCGGCGCGCGCCTGCAAATCCCGCAGCATCCGCGCAACGATGCGCTGCGACGCCAGGCCGTCGCCATAGGGATTGGGCCCTGCCGCGAACCACTCCGGCGCCGTCTTGGTGCGCGCAGCCGCGATGAGCGCCGCCGCCGCGCTGTGGACGGCATGGGGCTCCACGCCAACGAGCTTGCCCATGCGCGCGTCGACGACCTCCGGACGCTCCGTCACATCGCGCAGGACCAGCAGCGGCTTGGCGAACGTCGGGAACTCCTCCTGCAGGCCGCCCGAGTCGCTCATCGCAAAGTCGACACGGCTCATGAGGTACAGGAACGGCCGGTAGGAGAGAGGCGGAATCAGGTGAATATTCGGCGTCTCCGCCATGAATTCAAAGGCCTTGCCCTTCACCTCCGGATTGAGATGGTACGGGTAAATCAGGTGGTGGTCCGGGTGCTCGTCGGCCAGCGCCCGCATCATTTGGAAGAACTCGGAGAGCTTCGGACCGTGGTTTTCCCGCCGATGCACGGTCAACAGCGCCAACGTCCGCCCATCCGCCGCGCGCACTTGCCGCAGCGCGGACGCGAGCTCGGGGGAATCAGCATCCAGCATCGCGTGCTCGTAGTCCTCCGGGATCTTGTGATCCCGGACGTAGTGGAGCGTATCGATGATTGTGTTGCCGGTGAGCTCAATCGCGCTTTCAGGCACGCCCTCGCGCGTGAGATTGCGGTGCGCCGCCTCGGTCGGGACGAAATTCCAATGCGCCAGCCGGCTGATCAACTGCCGATTCAACTCCTCCGGAAACGGCTCCTCCAGGTTATCCGTGCGCAGCCCCGCTTCCACGTGCGCCACCGGAATGTGGTGATAGAACGCCGCGAGCGCCGCGCAAAGCGCCGTCGTCGTGTCGCCTTGCACAATCACCGCGTCGTATTTCTCGTCGCGGAACTCGCCGTCCAGCGCGCTGATGAGCGCGGACGTGAGCGCCGACAAATCTGGTTTCTCGTTGTGCACCGCGAGTTGATGGTGATTGCCGAGATCGAACAGGTCCGCCAGACCGACGAGCAATTCCCGATGCTGCCCCGTCAGCACCACGTCCGCCGCGAGTTCATCCGGGTACCGCGCCAGTTCGGCCACGACCGGCGCCAACTTCAGGTACTCCGGACGCGTACCCAGAACCACCGCAATGTGTTGCTTCCTCACCGTCATCACCGACCTCCGCTGCCAGGGCTCGTGCCCCAATCAAAGGTTCTGCGGCTTGAATGCCCGCACATACTCCGCCGCCGACGGTGCCAATTGGTAGGTCGTCGCCGTCGGATGCCCGATCGTGAACAGAGAAAATCCCAGAAACTGCTGCGGATTCTGGGGAAACGTCTCCAGGTAGCCCCTCAGCAGGTTCTTTTGAATCGCGGCGTTCGGCGCTTCGCTCACGGCCGGATCCCACGGATTCTGCGCGCCGAAATCCAGCGCCGGGCAGCTCAATTCGCCAAAGAAAATCGGCTTGTGCCACTTGGCGTTGAACGCCATGACCTCGGCGTAGATGTCCTGCTTGCGCCCATACACCGTCGTCGCGCGCAGGGCCGCCTTGATGTCCGCGAGGCTCGGATTGAACGCCTCGCTCACCTCAAAGTACGCGGCGATCGCGATGACATCGACGGCACCAAACAGCGGATTGGCCAGCTTGGCGCGGTAGGCGGCGATCGTCTCCGGCGCCCACGACGCCGTTGCCCACCATTGCGTGCGGTAGATGATCTTGCCGCGATAGACGGTGCGCAGCCGCCCGACGAGGCTGATCCAGCTCTCCGAGTCGCCTTCCAGCTTCACCAGGTTTGACGCGATGTAGATGCCCCACGCGTTGGGAAACTGCATGCCCAGCACGACGACGGACGCCTGCCACGACGCGAACCATCCGGCTTTGTCCTGCGGGTCCAATTCTGTCTCCGGCACGCTGCCGTTGGCGATCCACGGATACGGCTCAATGATGTAGCGATACGCTGGATTGGCGTTCACGACCTTGCGGGCGAACGCGAGGCTCGCCATGTCGATTGTCACCTCGCGCCCGGTCGCCGCCGTCATGTTCATGCGCACCGGCACGGTGATGGTGTCCAGACCCAAGCGCTGCGCGTCGGCAAAAATGCGGTCCACGTCCGTGACGTTCCAGGCGGAAACGTTGCCGCCCTTGATGAAGGGAACGGCCGACGATGGCGCTGTCGCTCCGCCCGTCTGGGCGTGTGCCAAAGTGGCAGCGAACAGACCGAGCAGCACGATCAACCGCGAGAAACCCACACGCCGCAGCCGTTGCTTCTGCGGATCAAAGGACCTCAGGATTTGCGCGTGAGCCATCGGGACACTTTGCCTTGCCTGCGTCGGCGTCAGCACGTTCCGCTGTGCTGCAATCGGCAAGGTAAGAGCGAGCCCCGGAGCGTCAACGTCGGCGCCGAGAATCGCGCCGGGCTACGTCACGGAACGATGGCGGTCGGGGCGCACGAGGAGACGCCGGCGCCGACGATGGTCATGCCGGTGTTCGCCTTGACGATGGTGGCCTTGCCGGTCGCTGCGTCCAGCTTCCAGACGTTGGTCGAGCTGTCCGCCGGGCCTTGATAGAACAGGTAGAAGACGCCGCCCCATTGTGCGAACGCGACGTCGCCTTCCGCGCCGAAATCGCTCGTCGGCAGGTTCCAGCTCTTGACGTTGGTCTTGCCCGTGACCTTGTCGATCTGCCGCACGCTGGGCGGCGAACTGCCTGCGAAGAAGCCAAAAAGCTCGCCCTTGCCGTTGCCGGTCAGTTCCGCGCCGCCGGCAAAATCGACGGTGGCGACGGCAGCGGCCTGGAGCGCGGGAAAGCTGATGCTGGCGAGCGTGTCAAAGCCGGTCCAATACGAGCCGGTGCTGCCGGCGATGACAAAAAGCGTCTCGTCCGTTTGGCCCGGGCCATTGGCGGAGAAGCCCATGCCGAAAATCTCCAGGTTCGGCGACGCCGTCTTGTAGCTGGTGCTGGTGCAGGACGCGTCGAGCGTGCTGACCTTGTAGATGCCTTTGGCGCTCCCGCCGTCCCAATAGAGCACCCACGCGTTGGCCTGGCGATCGACGGACATGGAGAACGGCGAGGCCCCAAAGCCGGCCGGACATTTCAGCGTGCCGACGAGCTTGAACAGCAGCTTGTCCGGCTGAAAACTGTAGATTTTGTTGTCAGTTGTCACCACGTACACGATCTTGGCGCGCTCGGGGCAATCGCCGTTGGGCGCAACCGCGTCCGCAGCCGTTCCAGCGTCCGCGTCGGGGTCGTCAAAGAAGCCGTCCAGGTCCGTGCCTGCATCCGCCGCGCCGTCCGCAGTTGCTGCGTCATCGGGGCCAGCGCCATCTGCTGCGGCAACATCGGCCGCCGCTGCGCCGTCGCCCGTCAAATCGGCGGTTCCCGTGGCATCCGTCGGCGTGATCTGGCTGCAGATGTCCGCGCCCTTGGCATCGCAAGCGCCGTGGCTGTCCAAAGCGTAGTAGCCGCCGCCCGTCGCGGGCGAACTGCAGGCCGTGGCACACGCCGCGACGAGAAGCGCGAGAATCGGGATCAAGCGCACGGCAACCTCCTGGGTGACACAAGCCTTGGTTACGCAGTGAGCAACTGCTCCGGATACTCGCCAGTGAAGCAGGCCGTGCACCAGCCATCGCGCGCGCCCGCGGCCTGCAAGAGGCCTTCCGGACTCAGATAGCCTACCGAATCGCAGGTAATAAACGCAGCAATTTCTTCCAGCGTCTTGTTGGCCGCCAGCAGCTGATCGCGATCCGGCGTGTCGATGCCGTACCAGCACGGCCACGCAGTCGGCGGGCTGGAGATGCGCAGGTGGATCTCCCGCGCGCCCGCTTCACGCAGGAGGCCGATGATTTGCCGGGACGTCGTGCCGCGCACGAGGCTGTCGTCGACGACCACGATGCTCTTGCCGGCGATGATCTCCTTGACCGGGCTGAGCTTGCGGCGGACGCCGATTTCGCGCAGTGCGACGGTCGGCTGGATGAACGTGCGGCCAACGTAGTGGCTGCGGATCAGGCCCAGCTCATACGGAATTCCCGACTCGCGGGCATAGCCCAGCGCCGCGGCGATGCCGCTGTCGGGCACCGGAATCACGACTTCCGCGCCCAGCGCCGGCGCTTCACGTGCGAGCTGCGCGCCGAAACGCTTGCGGGTCTCGTAGACCGTGTGGCCGAAAATCACGCTGTCCGGACGGGCAAAATAGACGTGCTCAAACACGCACGCTTTGCGGCCCGGCAGCTTGGCGAGGCGCAGGCTGCGAATGCCGCCCTGCCGCATGACGACCACTTCACCCGGCTCGACTTCACGCACAAATTCGCCGCCCACCAGGTTGATCGCCGGCACTTCTGACGCCGCCATCCACGCTTCGCCATGCGCGTCGCGGCGAAAGCCGAGCGCCAGCGGCCGGTAGCCATACGGATCGCGCACCGCGACGACTTCGCGACCGTCCGTCAGCAGCAGCGAATAGGCGCCCTGCAGCATCGGCATGATCGCCAACATGCGCTCGCCCAGGCTGCCCTGTTGCCGCGCCAGCAGGTGCAGGATCACTTCCGTATCCGTACCCGACGAGAAAAGCGCGCCTTCCGCCGCGAGCTTGGCGCGCAGCGGCACGGCGTTCACGAGGTTGCCGTTGTGGGCGACCGCGAGCGAACCGATCGACGTGTCAAGGCAAATCGGCTGGGCGTTGCGCAGACGGCTGGCGCCCGTCGTCGAATAGCGCACCTGACCGATCGCCATGATGCCCGGCAGGTTGGCGAGCGTCGCTTCGTCAAAGATCTGCGCGACGTGGCCCATGGCGCGCTGCAGGAACACCTCACCGCCCGGCGACGACGCGATGCCTGCAGATTCCTGACCGCGGTGCTGCAAAGCGTGCAGGCCGATGGAGGCGAGGCGCGCCGCTTCTGGATGGCCAAAGATGCCGAAAACACCGCACATGGGAACTCCTGTTTCGACACCGTGACCGGTGTCTGGGATCAAACCGCCTGGATCCGCGCCTTGCCACCGGAGGTGCCGGCTGGCGCGCCAGTCCGCAGTGCACAAGCCCGGACCGGCGAAGGTTGGTACCCAAGAAAGATCAACATGTTCAGTGCTGCTGGCCGAGGACTGCCCGTTCAAAGCCGTGCTGCCAGGCATCATTCAACTGCTGGACCGGCACAGCCAGACCGGCGAGCGCCACTTCCTGACCGCCCGTCGTACCGAGCGTCATGCACGGCACCTGCAAGGCACGGGCTTTCGCCTGAATTTCCGTCACGCGATCGGGGCGGACGCTAACGAGAATCGACGCGCCGCTCTCACCGAACAGCAGCTCGTCCAGGCGCTTGCCCGGCACCGCGGGGAGCACGCAATCCGCACCGATGAGGTTTGGCAGCGCACATTCTGCGAGCGCGACCGCGAGGCCGCCGTCAGAAAGGTCATGCGCGCTCAGGATCGCGCCCTCCGCGATCAGCCCGCGCACGAGCGCGCCCACCGCGCGTTCCGCCTGCAGGTCCACCGGCGACGGCGCGCCCGCATGCTTGCCCAGCCGCGTGTGCGTGAACCGCGACGCGCCCAGCGACGGATTGAACTTGCCGAGCAGCAGCACCGCCGCGTCCGCTTCACTGAAACCCAGCATCACCGGCTGCACGCCATCGGGCAGGCGCCCCACCGCGGCGATCATCGGCGTCGGGAGAATCGACTCATCGTTCGTCGCGTTGTACAGCGAGACGTTGCCGCTCACCACCGGACAATCCAGCGCCTTGGCCGCTTCGCCCACGCCGCGCATCGCCTCGCGAATCGCCCACATCACTTCAGGAATCTCCGGATTGCCCATGTTCAGGCAGTCCGTCAGGCCCAGCGGCGCCGCACCGACACACGCGAGGTTGCGCACGCTCTCCGCGACCGCATAGGCGCCGCACGCATACGGATCCGCGTAGCCATAGCGCTCCGTGCAATCCGCCGACATCGCCAGCAACGCGTTGTTTTCCTTGACGCGCAGCACCGCCGCATCGGCCTGCCCCGGCAGCACCGCCGTGTTGGTCCTGACCGAATGGTCATATTGCTGCCAGATCCACCGCTTGGACGCGATCTCCGGATGCGCCATCAGCGCCAGCCAATCCTGCGTCGTCGGCGCGTCGTCAAAGTGCGGCATCAACCGACGCTCGGCCAGATCCGCCGGCTCCTGGCGCGGCCGGTCGTAGCGCGGGCAATCGTCGACCACGGCCGCGATCGGCAGGTCCAGCGCCACTTCACCCTTGAACGTCGCGACCATGCGGCCGGAATCCGTTACCGTCCCGACCACCGCCGCTTCCAGGCCCCACTTCTTGCAGACCAGCAGCACGTCCAGCTCGTGGCCCTTCTTGGCGACAAGCAGCATCCGCTCCTGGCTCTCGGAGAGCATCATCTCGTAAGGCGTCAGATTCGCCGCGCGCTGCGGCACCGCGTCCAGGTTCATTTCCATGCCGGCGCCCGCGCGCGACGCCATTTCAAAGCTGGACGAGGTCAGCCCAGCCGCGCCCATGTCCTGGATGCCAACGAGCCAATCGTGCTGGAAGATTTCCATGCAGCATTCCAGCAGCAGCTTCTCGGTGAACGGGTCGCCGACCTGCACCGTCGGACGCTTCTCGGCGCTCGTCTCGTCAAAGGTCGCGGACGCCATCGTCGCGCCGTGGATGCCGTCGCGGCCGGTCGCGGAGCCAATGTAGAGCACCGGATTGCCGACGCCGCTGGC
>CAINLT010000315.1 GCA_903850505.1 uncultured Myxococcales bacterium
CATCGAACACAAGCGGGTCGGCGGATACCTGGATACGCTAGAGATTGTGAACGCGAGCGCAGGCCGCATCGAAGCGACGTTGTTGTGCTGCGCTGCGCTCAGCACGAGCCAGCAAACCATGGCGAAGCGACTTGGTCATGCGCACGGAACCGACGTCTTGCTGTTGGACCAGAACAGGTTGCTGCGGGGGTCCCGCGTTCATATCCGGCCCGCGGCGCGCCGAGTGAAGGTTCTGGCACCCGGCCGGTTGCCAATTGACGCAGCCTTCAGCAAGCGGTTCACGCGGCTGCAGTTTGGTTTGGTGCTGGACCTCCTCGAACGGAAAGGCGCCTGGGCCGAACGCCAAAAACTCCACGTAGCGTGGCTTATGGAGGCAATCTTGGAGCGCGAAGCCGCGTCCAGCTTGATCAAGGCATCGACCGCGCTGGAGGCGGCGGTGTCCTTCGAGCGGAATACAGGAACGGCAACGCTCGCCGAGCGGATTGCGTTTCTACTCACGGATGAACCAGATGTGCGGGCAGAAATTTCAAAGACGGTGAAGAAAGCGATGGTGCTCCGCGGCGAGTGTGCACACGGCAAGACCGCGGACGGCCATGTGGCAAAGGCCGCGGAAAGCCTGATCCGGCTCAGCGTGCTGGTGCTGCTCGTGTTCGCATTGAACGCGGAGACCTTGGCCAACCAAGAGCTTGTGAGCAAGTTCTGCGAGGCAAGTCGTTGGGGGAATCGAGCAGTTGGGCTGACCCGCTCTTGGCCTCCAGGAATCATCCAAAGAGTCGTCGCGAAGAATACGAAGAAGGCAGCGAAGTAGCTGTCCCTGCTCTCAGCCGTGTCCCACGTGTTGGGCGACCGCCAGTTCCCGCAACTCGCGACACACCAGCTCCAGGCCGGCGTTCACGGCTCGCCTGGTCGCTTTCCATTCCCTTGCGGGAATGAACGCCGTGCACCCTGCCCGTCACGCTCCTAAGCGGCGTCATCCAGGGCATCCGGGGCGCCATGTTCAACGATCACAGTTCCGTAGTGCCGGATGCCGGCGCATCAACCAGCCCTGCGTCAACGTAAATCCGCTAGCGGATCCTATCAAGGGGTCGAAGTACATGATGTTTTCGGCGGTCGTGTCGTCGATCGCGTCAGTGCGGCCATCCGACTCAACCGTGTGGAATAATCCCAGGAAGTGCCCGAGTTCGTGGGTGATGATGCGGGAAAGCGAAGGCGCGGACCAAGGCGCCACGATTTGCTGCCCTCCCAGACACTGGCCACCGCCCACAAAGATGCCGTCGCCCGCCGATGCGAAGCTCGCGTCTCCAGGAATATGAGTAGTAGTTCCAATCGGGTACGAAACATCGTGGATGGCCGCGTCGTTGCGCGCGAAGCAACCGCTGATTATTACGGGAATTGCTCCTGGTGCTGGGGCACACACGGCCTTGGCCTGGTCCAACAAATTCCGCAGTGGTTTCAGATCGCCTGGCTCGAATTCGATGTTGTGGTTCTCGGCCGCAAAAACGCACACGCTCGGCCAGACTATGTCGATCCCGGCTCCAGAAAACGCTGAACCGACCTGGCCTTGGACACTGGCCCAGTCCACGTCGCCGACGGCCGCGTCGATGTACACGGCCAGCCGCATTGTGGCTCTGGCGGGCGGCTCAGGCAGCGGCTGCAACGTTATCGAAAGGGAAGGGAAATCGGCACCTGTGTCCGGACTGCCAAAGGTCATGCAGTCGCGGCGCGCAACGTGAACTGCGGCAAGCGAGCGCCCGCTCGGCAAAGGGCTACTGGGCAGCATGTACATCGCGGAGCCGACACCGACGGCCATGCGCTGGGAGCACATCGTGCACACGGGGCCAAACTCCCCCGGCTGAACAAGGAGATTGCCAACATCATCGCGCAGACCGTCGACCTGAAAACACACGTCG
>CAINLT010000316.1 GCA_903850505.1 uncultured Myxococcales bacterium
CGTGCCTGTGCGGTCCGAGCGGCACACAGTCGGCGCTGAACGGCGGCGACTGCAATGACAACGCGAGCGCGATTCACCCCAACGCGGTGGAAATCTGCGACGGCATCGACAACAACTGCGTCGCGGGCACGGACGAAGAGAACGCGCAAGGCTGCACGACGCTATTTGCCGATCAGGATCAGGACGGCTTTGGCGACTCCAAGAAGAAGGGCTGCGTCTGCGCCGCCAACCTCGCCTACTCCGTGACCGATTCGACGGACTGCAACGACGCCGCAGCGACGGCGCACCCGGGCGCGACGGAAGTGTGCGACGGCATCGACAACGACTGCGACGGCTTGACCGATGAAGCCGATGCCGACGGCTGCCAGGTCTTCTTTGTCGACGCCGATGGCGACGGCTACGGCGACACCGCGCAGTTCGCTTGCTTGTGCAAAGCCAACGCGACCTTCAAGGCGTCCAAGCTCGGCGACTGCGCGGACGACAATCCGGCCATCAATCCGGGCGCCAAGGAAATCTGCGACGGGATTGACAACAACTGCAGCGGCACGACCGACGAAAACGGCGCATTGGGCTGTTCCACGTATTTCTACGACGCCGACAAGGATGGTTACGGCCTGGACAGCGCGAGCGAATGCCTCTGCGCCAAGGCGGGTTTGTACACGGCCAACGTCGGCGGCGACTGCGCGGACGGGGACAGCGCCATTCATCCCAAGGCCGACGAGATCTGCGACGGTCTGGACAACGACTGCGACGGCGTGACCGATCCCGCCAACAGCAACGGCTGCGAGCTTTGGTACGTCGACAAGGACGGCGACGGCTACGGCACCATCCAACTGGCGTCCAAGTGCTTGTGCTCGGGCACGACCGGCTACGCCAAGAATTCCACCGACTGCAATGACAACGACGCGGCCATCAACCCGGGCGCGACGGAGATCTGCAACGGCAAGGACGACAACTGCGACGGCATCAAGGATCCCAAGAACACCCAGGGCTGCACGGTCTACTACGCCGATGGCGACAGCGACGGCTACGGCGTGACCAGCCTGAACCAGTGCGCGTGCGTCGCGGACACGCTCTTCAAGGCAGTGTTGCCGGGCGACTGCAACGACGGCAATGCCAGCATCAACCCCGGCCAGACCGAGATCTGCAACCAGGTGGACGACAACTGCAACGGCCAGACCGACGAGGGCTTGCTCAAGCCGTTCTTCCAGGACCTGGACGGCGACGGCTGGGGCGGCAACGTCAGCCACATCCAGTGCGCGGCCGATGCATCGTACTCCAGCAGCGCGTCGGGCGACTGCGACGACACCAAGTTCGCCGTCAATTCCGGCGCCACGGAGGTCTGCAACTACGTGGACGACAACTGCAACGGCTTGACCGACGAGGGCACCGGCATCCAGACTTTCTACAAGGACATGGACGGCGACACGTTTGGCGCCGGCGTCGGCCAGTTGCTGTGCAGCGCGCAGGGCCAGTTCACCGTGACGGACAACACCGACTGCGACGACACCAAGTACGCCATCCACCCGGGCGCGCCGGACGTCTGCGACGGCTTGGACAACAACTGCAACGGCCAGATCGATGAGAACTTGCCGACGGCGTTGTACTTTGTCGACGGCGACAAGGACGCGTACGGCACCGGCAGCGGCCAACTGCAGTGTGGGCCGTTCGGCAGCACGACGGCCACGGTCGGCGGCGACTGCGACGACACCAAGCCGCTCGTCTACCCGGGCGCGACGGAACTGTGCGACGGCCTGGACAACAACTGCAACGGCACGATCGACGAGGGCTTCACCAAGACCACGTACTTCCCGGACAGCGACGGCGACGGCTACGGCACGGGCTCGGGCGTCCTGCAGTGCGCGGCCGGCGGCGGCAACACGGCGACGCAGGGCGGCGATTGCAACGACAGCAACGCCAGCGTGCACCCGGGCGCGACGGAAGTGTGCGGGAACGGCATTGACGACAACTGCAATGGCCAGACTGACGAGGGGTGCGTGGCGTGCACTGCGACCCTGCTGAACGGCATTGAAAGCACAACTGGCATCACAAAGGATTCCAATACTGACTGGTACCAGGACACCTGGTTGACGACCCAAGGGTCCAACGCGCTCATATACGAGGACCCGACCTACTGTGGCTACTGGCCCACGGTCAACACGGGCGGCGACTCCGTTTGGTTCAATGTGACCGTGCCCACCGGCGCGAAGTCGATTGCGGCTGACCTCATCATCAACAACTTCTATTCCGACGGCACGCCGGACCAGCAGATGAAGGTTACTGTGAGCCTGGATGGCTCGGCGCAGGTATTCGGTCCGTTCGCCACGTCCCAAGCCAACGTGGTCAAGACAGTCACGTGGCCCGTTGCCGCCGGCAAATGGGGGCAGTCCATCCAATTCAAGGTGACCGCCTACACGTCCAACCATTCGTCCAACTGCAAAGGCGGCGTGGCTGTCGACAACGTCCGCAGCACATGCAACTAACCGACCGGAGCGTACCCATGCGAAGCTGGTCTCCCCATCCTCGTCAATCGTCGCTGCTGGTTCTGGCCGCGCTGCTCTTCGCGGCCTGTGGCCAGACGGCCTCGGTGGATACTGCCGGCGGGACCGACGTCCAGTTCCAGATCGACATCCAGAAGAACCTGGGCGCGGGCAAGGATGGGACGCTGACCGATGGCGCGCCGGATCAGGGCGCGCAACCGGGTGACGCGGGTGTGGACGCCGCGGGCGATGACGAAGTGACCGGTAAGGACAGCGTCGAGGACGGCGACGACAAGACGGACGCATCGGGCGAAGGCGTGGGCGGACAGTGCGAATTCCCCGCCAACCCGCAAGAAGCCGAAGCGGGCGCCAAGTGCAAAACCGACAGCGACTGCAACAGCGGCCTGTGCGTCAACGCGCCCAAGGGCAAAGTCTGCAGCTACACGTGCTTTGACTGCTGCCCCAGCGGCTTTGCCTGCAAACCGTATGGCAGCAACGCGGGCAACCTGGTGTGCCAGGCCGTCGGCTTGGAACTGTGCCGTCCGTGCCTGAAGGACGGCGAATGCAGCAAGAACGGCGTCGGCGCGTTGTGCGTGCGGTACGGCGATTCGGGCAGCTTCTGCGGCAGTTCCTGCGCGGACGATGGCGAATGCAGCGCGGGCTACACCTGTCAGTTGGCCACGGGCGAGAAGGGCTCCGCCAAGCAGTGCGTGTTGGCCAAGGGCGAGTGCGCGTGCGCGGACGCCGCCATCCAGGCGGGCGCGACGACGACCTGCCAGGTCAGCAACAGCTTTGGCGCGTGCACCGGAACGCGCACGTGCGGGCCCACGGGCTTGAGCGCGTGCCCCGCCGGCACGCCCGCGCAAGAGGTCTGCGGCGACGGCCAGGACAACGACTGCAATGGCAAGACGGACGAAGCCGGCGCGCAGGGCTGCACGCAGCTCTTCCCCGACGGCGACAAGGACGGCGACGGCAAGGCGGGCAGCGCCGGAAAGTGCCTGTGCGCCGCGCTCGACCCGTTCACCGCCGTCACCGCGACCGACTGCGACGACAAGAACGCGGCCGTGAACGGCATGGCCATCGAGGTCTGCGACGGCCTCGACAACAACTGCAACGGCAAGACGGACGAAGGCTGTGACGGCGACGGCGACGGATTCTGCAGCGCGGACATGACGATTGTCGGCACGCCGGCGATCTGCCCCAAGGGCGGCGGCGACTGCAATGACGGCGACGCCGGCATCCACCCCGGCCAGCAGGAAATCTGCGGCAACTTCAAGGACGACGACTGCGACGGCCTGACCGACAGCGGCCCCAACGTCTCCGCGTGCGTTCCGTTCTACCTGGACGGCGACGGCGACGGCTTTGGCGTCGGCGTGCCGGTCTGCCAGTGCGGCGTCAAGGCCGGCTACACGGCCATCAAGGGCGGCGACTGCAACGACGCCGTGGCCAGCAGCCATCCGGGCGCGGCGGAGATCTGCAACGGCGTCGACGACAACTGCGACGGCACGACCGACGAAGCCGGCGCCACCGGGTGCACGCCGTTCTTTGCCGACGCGGACGGCGACGGCTACGGCGTGGGCTTGAGCGTGTGCCTCTGCGCGCCCGACAAGGGCCACAGCGCGACCAAATCCGGCGACTGCGACGACAGCGCGGTGAGCATCAGCCCCGGCGCCACCGAGACGTGCAACGGCAAGGACGACAACTGCGACGGCACCATCGACGAGATGGGCGCGCAGGGCTGCACGACGTACTTTGTCGACAAGGACGCGGACGGCTTTGGCGATCCGACGACCGGCACGTGCCTCTGCGCGGCCAATCCGCTGGCGCCGACGTCGAACGGCAATGACTGCAACGACAACAGCGCGGCGGCGCATCCGGGCGCCGCGGAGATCTGCGACGGCATCGACAACGACTGCGACGGCCAGACGGACGAAGCCAACACGCCCGACTGCACGACGTTCTACGTGGACGCGGACAAGGACGGTTTTGGCTCGACGGCGAAATCGGCGTGCCTGTGCGCCGCGACCGCCGACTTTCCGACCGCGAAGGCGGGCGACTGCGACGACAGCAACGCGGCGGTCAATCCGGGCGTGACGGAAGTGTGCGACGGCATCGACAACAACTGCGTCAACGGCGTGGACGAGGAAGACGCAACGGGCTGCACCGTGTGGGTGCGCGACCACGACGGTGACGGCTACGGTGCGGTCAAGGACCAGAAGTGCCTGTGCGCCACGACGGGCGAATACACGGCGACGACGGCGACTGACTGCAACGACAACGACAAGGCGATTCACCCCAAGGCGCTGGAGATCTGCGACGGCGTGGACAACGACTGCGACGGCAAGACCGACCCGCCGGGCTCGGACGGCTGCAACAACTGGTTTGTCGACAAGGACGGCGACGGCTATGGCACTTACGCCGCGCCGAGCAAGTGCCTGTGCGCGGGCGGCATCGGCTTCTCCGCGATCGGCGGGGACTGCAACGACGCCAACGCGGCGATCAATCCCGACGCCACGGAAGTCTGCAACGGCGTGGACGACAACTGCGACCAGATCGTCGATCCCGTGAACACCAGCGGCTGCACCGTCTACTACAGCGACGCGGACGGCGACGGCTACGGCGTGAGCAACCTGCTGCAGTGCGCCTGCGGCCCAACAAGCACGTTTACCGCGACGCAGGGCGGCGACTGCAAGGACAGCGACGCCAGCATCAACCCGGGCCAGACCGAGATCTGCAACAGCCTGGACGACAACTGCAACGGCCAGACCGACGAGGGCCTCATCAAGCCGTGGTACACGGACGCGGACAAGGACGGCTTTGGCACGGGCGCGGCCAAGTTCGGCTGCGCGGCGTCAGGCAACTACACCGCGACTGTCTCCGGCGACTGCGACGACACGAAAGCGACGACGTATCCCGGCGCGCCCGAGCTGTGCAACGGCGTGGACGACAACTGCAACGGCCAGACGGACGAAGGCGGCTCCGCGACCAAGTACTACCTGGACAACGACGGCGACGGCTACGGCACTGGCGGCGGGCAAATCCTCTGCGGCACCAGCGGCGGCTACACGGCCACGGCCGGCGGCGATTGCGACGACAGCAACAAGGCCATCAACCCCGGCGCGGCAGAGAGCTGCAACGGCGTGGACGACAACTGCAACGGCCAAACCGACGAAGGCTTGCCGACCGGCCAGTACTACAAGGACCTGGACGGGGACGGCTACGGCGCGGGCGCGATCGTCACGGCGTGCAGCGGCCAGGGCTTCGTCAGCCTGAACGGCGACTGCAACGACGGCAACGCGGCGATCCACCCGGGCGCGACCGAGGTCTGCGACAACGCCGACAACGACTGCAACGGCTTGGTCGACGACGGCTTGCCGACGAGCACGTACTTCACCGACATGGACAAGGACGGCTACGGCGTCGGCAGCGGGATCAGCGCGTGCGGGGCGAGCGGCAACAACACGGCGGTCGTCGGCGGCGATTGCGATGACACGAACGCGAACGTGAATCCGGGCAAGACGGAAGTGTGCGGGAACGGCTTGGATGACAACTGCAACGGGGTGGTGAATGAGGGTTGCGCGACGTGTTCCGCGAACATTGTGCTCAATGGCCTGAACTACAGCAGCGACATCAGTTCGACCACATACTCACCTGCCAATTCGAAGAACCAGTGGTGGCTGGACAGCGCGTACCTGACCGAAGGCAGCAAATCGCTCACGTTCGAGTCCCCCAACTGCACTTCCGAGGGCTACAATTCAGGCACGCAGACGGCAACGGTCAAGCTGACGGTTCCCACCGGAACGCTGTTTGTCGCTGCGGATGTGCTGTTCGACAACAGAATCAACAACGCGCTATCTGTCGATCTCGCGGATCCAGACACGTACATGGTTCTCGCGCTGGACGGCGCCACGCAGCAGATCGGGCCGTTTCCAACCATCCAAAATGCGGCATGGAAGCTGGTGAAGTGGCCGATCACCGGGATTCAGTGGGGGCAGACACTGTCGCTAACCGTCACCGTCTACGCGAAGCACACAACGCCTTGGTGCTTGGGCGGGTTCGCGGTCGACAACATACGAACTTTGTGCAACTAGCCGCGTCCCGTTTGCGAAAAGTTCTGTCACAGCTTTGTATGCAACAGCAAAAGATTCGCTACAATGCGGACTACCGCGCGCGCGTAGCTGCGCAATCTGAGGTTTCGCATGGTTCGTTTTGCCCTGCCTGGTCGTTCTTTGTGCGCCGCGATCGCCGCACTCGCCCTGCTCGCCGCCTGCGGCACGCCGGCCAAATCGACAAGTGGCGGCGATCCGATCGACAGCTTCGGCAATGGCGCTGACCTCGCCAGCGGCGGCGATTCCGGCAAGGGCGACACCGGCTTGACCGACGGCAGCACCGACGGCGGCGCGGGAAGCACAGACGCGAGTGCCGACGAGATTGGCGGCGACAGCGACGGCAGCGCGGACATGGACGCCAGCGAGCTTCCCCAATCGGGCTGCGAATTCCCGGCCAAGCCGCTGCCGGGTGAACCGGGCAGCACGTGCAAGACGTCGGACGAATGCGACAGCGGCGCGTGCGTCGATGGCCCGGTCGGCAAGATTTGCACCAGCTCCTGCAGCGCCTGCTGCCCCACCGGCTTCAAGTGCGAGGCGTTCCAGACCACCGGCGGCGACAGCGTGCAGGTCTGCTTGCCCAAGTGGAACGCGATTTGCCGCCCGTGCCAGACCGACGCCGAGTGCGGCAAGCTGGGCAAGGACTCGCTCTGCGTGCAGTACCAGGAGACCGGCAGCTTCTGCGGCGGCGCATGCCAAGCGGACAGCGATTGCCCCGGCGACTTCAAGTGCCTGGATGCACTGGGTGAAAAGGGCGCCGGCAAACAGTGCGTGCGCACCAAAGGCGAGTGCACGTGCTCGCCAGCCGCCATGGCCGACGGCGCACAGACGACGTGCAAGATCAGCAATGCCGCCGGCACGTGCGCGGGCTTGCGCAAGTGCACGCTCGCGGGCTTGAGCGCATGCCCCGCCGCGACGCCCGCGCAGGAGAGCTGCGGCAACGGCGTGGACGACGACTGCAACGGCGCGACCGACGAGAACGGCGCCAAGGGCTGCACGCAAGTCTGGAGCGACGGCGACGGCGACAAGGACGGCAAGATGGGCTCCGCCTCGCAGTGCATGTGCACGCCGAGCGGCCTCTACACGGCCACGACCGCGACGGACTGCGACGACACCAACAAGGCGGTGAACGGCAGCGCGGTGGAAGTGTGCGACGGCATCGACAACAACTGCAACGGCAAGACCGACGAAGGCTGCGACGATGACGGCGACGGCTGGTGCGACGCCAACATGACCGTCGTCGGCGATCCGCTGGTCTGCAAGAAGGGCAAGAAGGACTGCGACGACACCAACGCCGCCATCAACCCCGGCATGCAGGAACAATGCGGCAACTTCATTGACGACGACTGCGACGGCTTGACCGACAGCGGCCCCAACGTCAGCGGATGCGTGCCGTTCTACGCCGACAACGACAGCGACGGCTACGGCGCGGGCGATCCCGTTTGCCAGTGCGCCGCCAAGGGCATCTACGCCGCGGTCAAGACCGGCGACTGCGCGGACAATGACCCCAACGTCAATCCAGGCGCCAAGGAACTGTGCGGCAACCAGAAAGACGACGACTGCAACGGCCTGACGGACGAAGCCGGCGCGACGGGCTGCACCAACTTCTACGTCGACCTGGAAGGCGACGGCTTTGGCACCGCGACGCCGACGTGCCTGTGCGCGCCCGACGCGTCGCACACCGCGCTCAAGGCCGGCGACTGCAACGACAGCGCGATTGGCATCAATCCCGCCGCGACCGAGACCTGCAACGGCGTGGACGACAACTGCAACGGCACCGCGGACGAAATGGGCGCGGTCGGCTGCACGACGTTCTACGTGGACGCTGACGGGGACACGTTTGGCAATCCGGCCACCGGCTTGTGCCTGTGCCAGAAGACGCCGCTCAACACGACGTCCGTTGGCGGCGACTGCAACGACGACACGAGCGCGGCGCATCCCGGCGCCACTGAGATCTGCGACGGCCTGGACAACGACTGCGACGGCCAGACCGACGAAGCGGACGCCAGCGGTTGTCTGGCGTTCTACGTGGACGGCGACGGCGACGGGTGGGGCGACTCGAGCAAGAGCGCGTGCTTGTGCAAGGGCAACGCGACGTTCAAGGTCGCCAAGATGGGCGACTGCAACGACGGCGACGCGGCGATCAACCCGGCGGCCAAAGAAGTGTGCGACGGCAAGGACAACAACTGCGTCAACGGCATCGACGAAGCCGGGGCCAGCGGCTGCACGACCTTCTGGCGCGACCACGACGCCGACGGCTTTGGCCTGCTGAGCGACGCGTCGTGCCTGTGCGCGCCCGGCGGCGAATACACGGCGACCAAGACCGGCGACTGCAATGACAGCGACAAGGCCATCAATCCCAAGGCGACCGAGATCTGCGACGGCGTGGACA
>CAINLT010000317.1 GCA_903850505.1 uncultured Myxococcales bacterium
CTGAACAGACATCCCTGCGCACGCCCGAGCGTTGACCGTCCAAGCCGGTCGCGATGCGACACCGTTTGTCGCAACCCCCGGCTACCTTGCGTTCACCGTCGTTTGGCCCGCCCGTCAGCAACCGTCAACGACGAGAGACACGCCCAGCGACATCCGCTGTCGCATAGAAACGGTCCGCCGCAGCAAGGAATCTCATGGCATCTGATCCCCGCAAGACGCCGTCGGACACCGGCGCAGAGTCCGTCGCCGCCCCGCGCGTCGCCGACGGCTTTCCCCGCCTCATCCTCCGCCTGATGCCCGCGGTCTACGCCCGCAGCAACATCGAGTTCACCGCCGACTCGGGGAACGTGGGGAGCGCGGAAGGCGGCGCCATTTTCCGCATCCTCGATCCAAGCCCGGACGCTGGCGAAACGCTGACGCCCGAACGCCGCCAAGCTGTCATCGACGTGGCCGCTCGTATGGCCAAAGGCCGTAACCACTGCGTCTGCGCGGGTTTTTCACCGTGCGACACCGTCTACGTGTGGCCTGGCATCGCGCCGGTCGTCTCGACGCACCTGCCGATCACCGACCTCATCTTCCCCGGACGCGACGCTTTCCGGTCGTCCCCGACTGGCGACAGCTGAGCCGTCACCCCACCGCATAGCGCGCCATCATCGCCCGCGCACTGTCCGCCAGCGACGCCCGCAGGTCCGGCGGGCCGATGACCTCGACGTATTCGCCAAAACTGCGGAGCCAGGACCGCAGTTGCACTGTGTCAGCCAACGTCGCCCGCAGCAGCACACGACCGTCGGGCTGATCCTCCAGCTCCTGGCTCAGCGCCAACGGCGTCTCGCGGATCCGCACCGCGGCGACCGCCTCAAACAGCGCCTCCAGCAACACGGTTCCGCCGCTCAGCAGGAAATCAAACGAACCGCTGGCAATTTCCGCGTCGAGTGAAAAGCCGGGCAACGCGCGGCGCGGCTCCTCCTCGATCTCCACCGACTCCATCCGGTGCAACACAAACTGCTTCAAATCGTCGTATTTCCAAAGCGTACAGAGCAAGTAACCGACCGCATCGCGCCACACGAGCGCCTGCGGGTGCACCACATACGCGCGCGGCTCCGTCTCCCCGCGCTTGCGATAGACGATGTTCAGGCGCTTTTCCGTCAACAGCCCCGCCTGCACGTTTTCCAGCACTTCACGCGGGATCGCCGGCGGCAGGAGCGGCTGCCCCGCCGACACGACCCGCACCTTGTCTGGCCAATGCGAGAGCGCGTTGTCGTCCAGATTGTCCAGCACGGTTTGGGCGCGCTGAAAGTGTGGATCGAGATAGCCGCGCGTCACTTCCGGCAGCAGCGCGCGCAGGTGCTCCGCGGCCATGCGAAAAGCCAACGCCGAGTGGACATCCATCGCCGGGAGGTCAAACGCCACCGCGGTCGCCATCCACGACCAACCATATGGCTTGTGTTGGTCGTCGCACGTGACCGGAAAGACCGCCGACAGCTTGATGAGATCGCGCTCGATGGACCGGCGGGAGACTTCATAACCCGCGTCGGCAAGCACGTCCGCCAGCGATGCCGCGTCGATCTTGCGCGGATAACGCGGCAGGTGGCGGAGCATCATCCAGTGCCGAAGGACAGTGTCAGACATGCGGGATCCTCAAGAGCGGTTGCGATGCGTGGCGCGAGTCTTGTCCAAGTGCGGGCTGGGTACAACTGGACGTCCCACAATCGCGCCCGCGCGCGATCCGCCGTTGCAATGCGACTCCAGTTGTCGCAAGTTCGTGGCATGTTGGCGCACCATCAGCAGTTCGCTGCGTCACTCCCCTGAAAGGCGACAATGACCCGCATCCTCCACACTTCTGATTGGCACCTCGGCGTTTCGCTGGAAGCCGCGTCGCGCGATGCGGATCACGCGCTGTTCTTTGCGTGGCTGGCGGGCGTCCTGACGGAACGCCAGGTGGACGTCCTCGTCGTTGCCGGCGACATCTTCGACCAGTCGGCGCCTTCGTCGGAATCACAGCGGATGTACTACCGATTCCTCCATCGCGTGGCGCAGACCTCCGTCCGGCAGGTCGTCGTCATTGGCGGCAACCACGACTCGGCGGCGCGGCTTGAAGCGCCGGGCGACCTCCTGGGCGCGTTTGACGTCCACGTCGTCGGCGGCATGCCCGCGGCGGACGACTCCCTCGATCGCTACCTCGTCCCCATCCGCAACGCCGCTGGCGTCGTGGAAAGCGTCATTCTCGCCATCCCGTACGTTCACGAATACCGCGTCGGCGTCCGCGCAGCGTTCTCAGCAAACGTCGATCTCAGCGCGTTGCTGCGCCAGGGCTTCACGTCGCTCTACACCCGCGTCGCCGATCACGCGCACGCGCGCCATGGCCGCGTTCCCCTCGTCGCCACGGGTCACATGGCCTGCATCGGCAGCGAGCGCGGCGACGCGCCGTTGGACATCCACCTCATCGGAACGCTCGGCGCCCTACCGCCCTCCATCTTCGACCCGCGGATCCAGTATGTCGCGCTCGGGCACATCCACCGCGGCTTCCGCGTTGGCGGCAGTCGGGCGTGGTACAGCGGCACGCCGATCCCGTTGAACCTGAAGGAGGCGCAGACACCGCGCCGGGTGCTCCTGATTGACACGCAGGCGGACGAAGCAGCGGAGCCCGTGGTGGAGAGCATTCCGGTGCCGACGTTCCGGCAGATCCACGAGCTGCGCGGGACGCCCGAGGCGATCGTCGCGGGGCTGCGCAGCCTGACGTGGGCGACGCCGTTGCCGCCGTTGGTGCAGATCGTGGCGCGCGTGCCGTCGTATCAGCCGGGACTGGGCCAGGATTTTGCGAAGGCGACGCCCGCGGGTGCGCAAATCGTCAAGGTGACCCAGGAACGCGAAGTGGAGGACGCCCTGCCCGAGCTCGCGCCGCCTGTTTCCTTGAGCCAACTGGAGCCGGAGGAAGTGTTCCTGCGCCTGTGTCGCGCGCGCGGCGAACCCGTGGACGAGGCGCTCCTCACCGCATTCCACAGCCTGCTGGGCGACTACGCGCAAGCCGAGAACGACGGAGGTCGCCCATGAAGCTGCTGCGCATCGGGGTGGAGAACCTCAATTCCCTCTATGGCCGCCACGACGTCGATCTGGAGGGGCAATTTGCCGGCCAGCCGCTGTTCCTGATTACCGGACCGACCGGCGCGGGCAAGTCCACGCTGATGGACGCGGTCTCGCTGGCGCTGTTTGGCCAGACGCCGCGCCTCAGCGGCGGTCACGGGCAGGCGGACGAAACGCCGGGCCTCATCGTGTCGCGCGGCGCGGGCGAGGCGTGCGCTGAGCTGGAATTCAGCCGCGCGGAGATCGGGCAGGTTCAGCGGTATCGGGCGTCGTGGCGCTGTCGGCGGGCGCGCGGCAAGGCCGACGGCGAGCTGCAAGCGCCGGTGCGCGCGTTGGAGAAGCAGAGGGCCGACGGATCGTGGGAGATGCTGGTCAGCGACACGCGCGCCAAGACGTTCCAGCCGTACTTCACGACGGTGCTGGACGGGATGTCGATCCAGGACTTCAAGCGGGCGGTGCTGCTGGCGCAGGGCGAATTCGCGGCGTTTTTGGAGGCGACGGAGGACGAGCGCGCAGCGATCCTGGAGCGGCTGACGGACACGGGCAAGTACTTGAAGATCGGCGCTTTGGCCAATGAGCGGCGCGTCGCGGCAAAGACGGCGTGGGAAATCGCGGGTGCGGCGTTGGCAACGGTGCAGGTGATGCCGGAGGAGGAGGAAAAGCTGCTGCGCGAGGCGGCGGACCTGCTGGCAGCCGACGTCGAGAGGACCCGCGAGGCGCTGCAAGAGGCGCGGGCGGCGCAAGTGTGGCTGACGCGGCGCGACGAAGTCGAGGATGCCTGCAGGAACGCGGAGTCAGCGCGCGCCGTGGCGCAGGCGAATCACGACGCGGCGGCGGTTGAACTGGCGACTTTGACGGAGCACGAGCGGTGCATGCCAGCTGCCGACGCGCTGCGGGAGTTTGACCGGGCGGCCAAGGACCTGCTTGACGCGACGGCGCTGCTGCCGGCACTGGCGACGGCCGAACTGGAGCGGCGCACCGATCTGGAGAAGCTGCAGCCGGAACGCGCGGTCAAGTCCGCGGTGCTCAAAGCGAGCCAGGACGCGCTGGCGGAGCAAGGGCCGGTGATTGGGACCGCGCGGGCGTTGCGTGCGCAGCGGCTGGAAGTGGCGCGGGCGCACGACAACGCCTTGACCGACAAGGCCAAGTGCCTGAGCAACGCGGAGAAGGCGACGGCGCAGTTGGCGGCGGCGCGCGCGCAACACGAACGCGCTGAACTGGCGCTGGTGACTGCGGAGAATCGGCTGACAGGCCTCAAGTTGGCCGAGCCTCTGGTCGTGGCGCAAGCTGCGCTCAGCGAGCGGTTCCAGACTTTGGCGCGCGAAGAAAAGGACCTGGACGAGCGCCGCCGCAAGCACGCGGAGACTTCGGCAGCGCTGGAAATTACCGCCCAAACGCACGCGGCTGGCACGCTGGAGGCGAGCGCGCTGGAGGCGAAGATGGCGCCGATGGCGCTGCGGGTTCAGGCGGCGCGCACGACGCTCGCGCAGGCGCTGGCGGGCGCGGCGGATGCGCGTGGGCGGCGTGAATCGCTGCGCAAGGTCGGGGAGGCGCGGGACGTGGCGCTGCAAACCGCGGCGGCGGCGACGCGGTTGCTGGCGGCTCAGGAGACGGCGACTGCCCGCATCACTGAAAAACGCCGGCAAGCGGCTGAGCACGACCAGCAAATCGCTGAACTGGCCGCGCACACGGTGCGCGCAACGGAGCGGCGGCGCGCGTTGGTCGAGCACGTGGCCAAGGACCGCGCCGATCTGGAGACGTTCCAGTTGTCCCTGAAGCTCGCGAGCGAGCGCAAGAATCTGCAGGCGGGCGCGGAATGTCCGCTGTGCGGCGGCGTGGAGCATCCGTACGTGAGTGACGGTCGCCACGCGGACCTGGACGCGCACTGGCTGGCCCGCAGCGCGGAGTTGAAGGCGCAGATCGCTGCGCAGGAGCAGGAAGCCGCGGCCCTGGAAGCGCGGCTGCGGGAGCTGGCGGGAGCGGTCGCGGAGGCGAAAACCAACCAAGGGCAGGCGAACGAGCTGGCGGAACAGGGCCTCGCGGAGCTCCAGACTGTGACTTTGGACTTGCAGCGGGCGCTGGATGGGCTGGCGTTGGCGCGTGACGCGCGGACCAGCGACGTCGCAGCGCTGGAAGCGACGCTGATGACGGCGAAAGATGCGGCGGACGGCGCGCTTCATGCGCTTGACGACGCCGAAGCTGAGGAGGGCATGGCAGTTGCAGCGCTCCAGACGGCGCAGGAGCACCTGAACAGCCTGCGCGCGGACCTGGGCGCCGCGAATGCCGCGATTGCGCAGCGGACGGCTGGGCTCGGGGAGATGGCGCGGGAACTGGCGGCAAGCGCCCACACGCTGGCGGGACGTCGCGCGGAGTTGGCAATGGATCTGGCGGCGTACGGAATTGCGCCGCTGCGACCGGACGGAAGCGCAGATCTCAGTGCCGCGCTGGCTGAAGTCGGGCGGTTGGCTGGCGAAGTGTTGGGCGCACAGGCTGGATTGGCTGCTGCGACGACCGCGCGGCAGGAAGCGAACGCCGCTGTCGAAACGGCTGTGGTGGGCGATGAAGCGGCGCGCGCGGCCCTGACGAAGGCGACGACAGCGGTTGTCGCACAAGCAGAAGCGGCGGCGAATCTCGACGCGCAGATCACTGCGATCCTGGGCGGGCAGGATCCCGATGCGGTGCAACGGCGGCTCGACGACGCGCTCAAGACCGCGGACGAGGGTTGGCGCGCCGTCGTGGAGAAGATCCGGCTGGCTGAAAACGCGTGGGTCAAGGCGCAGACGGAACACACGACCGGCAAAGCGCGGATTGCGACGCTCACGGACGAGCACCGCGTGCGGCAGGCAGAGCTGACCGAGGGACTGCGGCGGCTGACGCTGCGGGACCGCGAGGATTTGCAAGCGCGGCTGCTGGACGCGGGTGTGCTGGCGGCGTTGCGTGCGACCCGGACGCGGCTGGAGAACGCGATGTCGGGGGCCAAGGCGCTGTGCGACGGGCAGAGAGCCGAACGCGAGCGGCATGCGGCGGGCAAACCGAGCGGGCTGGACGCGGCAGCGGATGGCGCGGCGATCGCGTTGCACGTGGCGGAACTGGAAGCGCAATGGCAGGCGGACACAGGGACGCTGGCCGGGCACAAGGCCAAGCTGCTGCAAACAGAAGCGAGCCGCGGGCAACGGGATGCGCTGCGCAAGGAACTCGTCGAAAAAGACGCGCAGCACAGGCTGTGGATGCGGCTGCACGGACTCATCGGCGTCAAGGATGGCCAAGCGTTTCAGCGGTACGCGCAGATTCTCAACATGGAGGAGCTGGCGGGCAAGGCGAACCACCACCTCCGGCAGCTCTCGCCCCGGTACGCGCTGGTGGCGGCGAATGCGGGCGGCGAGCCGCGTCTCGATTTCGCCGTGCGCGACACGTTCCAGGCGGATGAAGTGCGGCCGCTGACGACGCTGTCGGGCGGGGAAACGTTCCTCGTCTCGTTGTCGCTCGCCCTCGCGCTGGCCGACTACCGGGCGGTGCGCATGCCGGTGGAGACGCTGTTGCTGGACGAAGGCTTTGGCACGCTGGATCCCGTGACGCTGGGCATCGCGATGGGCGCGCTGAAGGCCTTGAACGCGAGCGGCGTGCAGGTGGGGATCATCAGCCACGTCGAGGCGCTGAAGGAGCAGATTCCCGCGTGGGTCGTGGTCGAGAGCCTGGGCAATGGCCGGTCGGCGGTGCGAATGGAGCTCGGGATGTGACGCGGGGCGAAGCGCGCCTGAATCAGAAGCTAACGGTTTCGCCAATCTTCAGTTCCTTGAGCGCCGTCTTCGTGCCCGTCTTTTTCAGCGCTTTCTCGAACGCATCGACCGTCCCGGTCAGGACCGGAAACGTGCCAAAATGCATCGGAATCACCGTCGTCGGCTTGATCAGCTTCACGGCCTCGGCGGCGCGGCG
Organism: uncultured Myxococcales bacterium; assembly: GCA_903850505.1. Classification (GTDB taxonomy): domain Bacteria; phylum Myxococcota_A; class UBA9042; order UBA9042; family UBA9042; genus CAIYBN01. The sequence continues at coordinate 7,015 of CAINLT010000317.1, forward strand.
CGGGCCCATGGTGAACCGGTCGCCGATGCAGGTCAGCATCACATCGACCTTGCCGTGCTCGGCGACGAGCGCCATGTCGCCAAACAGGTCCGTGTCGCCGGTGTGGTAAATCGCCGGGCCGCCCTTGATGCTGATGAGGAAGCCGCCGGCAGTGCCCGCGGCGTGGCCGGACGCGTCCGAACTGTGCACTGCGGGAATGAACGCCACGCGCACGTCGCCGCCGAGCAGCTCGATTTCACCGCCCGCGTTGCCCGTCGTGTCAAAGCCGAACTGCTCCTTGGGGTAGCCCGCGGCGACGAGCGCGTTGCCGAGGTCAAACGTTGCGACAAGCTTCGCGCCGGTCTTCTTGCCGATTTCGACGGCCTCGCCGACGTGGTCAAAATGGCCGTGCGTCACCAGGATCAGGTCCGCCTTGGTGATTGCAGCGAGGTCGGCATCGCCGTTCTTGTTGGACGGGTTCTTGACCCAAGGATCGACAAACAGGGTCTTGCCCGCGGGCGTCACGATCCGGAAAGCCGCGTGGCCATACCACGTCACGGCGGTCTTGGCGGCGGGCTGTGCAGGATCGGCCGCTTGCGCGGAAACGGCAAACATGGAAAAACAAAGAGAAAACGCGAGCGCAATGTGCTTCATGGTGAACGTCCTGGCTCCGCATGGAGCGTGTGGGGACCGATTATTGGCGCGCACGGGCTGACAAGCAAGCACGTGGCGTTGGTCAAGGCTGTCGCGCGGATGGAGCGCCGCGGCTGCCACGCTTGACGCCGCTGCAGGCGCGCCACACGCTGTCACGCCAAGCGGCCGTCGCCGCGCCGGAGTCCGTGATGGTCGCTCGCGATGTCCTCAGCCAGCCGTTCGCCTTGCCCTGTGGCCAGGTCGTCAAGAATCGCCTGCTCAAATCGGCGATGAGCGAGGCCTTGGCCACCCGCGAGGGCCATGCAACGCCCGAACTTGTGCGCTTGTATGGCGCTTGGGCCGATGGCGGCATCGGGCTGTGCATCACCGGCAACGTCATGGTGGACCACCGGGCGCTCGGCGAGCCCGGCAACGTGATCATCGAGGCGGATACGGACGTTGCGGCGCTGCGGAATTGGGCCCAAGCAGCAACGCGGAATTCGACCCAGTGCTGGGTGCAACTGAATCATCCGGGCAAACAGGCGCCCAAGGGCTTGAATCGCGAAACGGTGTCGCCGTCCGCTGTGCCGTTCCGCCCGGAGATGCAGCTGATGTTCGCCACGCCGCGCGCGCTGACCGATGCGGAAATCCGCGACCTGATTGCGCGCTTTGCGACCGCGGCGCGGCTGGTGCAACAGGCCGGCTTTACCGGGGTGCAGATCCACGGCGCGCACGGCTATCTGGTGAGCCAGTTTCTGTCCCCACATCACAACTGCCGCACGGACGACTGGGGTGGCACGCCCGAGAAGCGCCGCCGCTTTGTGTTGGAGGTGCTCCAGGCGATGCGCGCGGCCGTGGGCGCTGAATTCCCGATCGGGATCAAGCTCAACTCAGCGGACTTTCAACGCGGCGGCTTCACGGAGGAAGAGTCGCTCGACACGATTCGGGCGCTCGCCAATGCCGGAATCGACCTGATCGAGATTTCCGGCGGGACGTACGAGGCACCGGTGATGACCGGCGTCAAAGCGCGAACCGCAGTCAAGGACAGTACGCGCCAGCGCGAGGCGTATTTCCTCGAATTCGCGGAGAAAGCGCGCCTGACCGTGCGCACGCCGCTGGTGGTCACGGGAGGCTTCCGATCGGCGCAGGGGATGGCGGACGCCATCGCATCTGGCGCGGTCGATCTCGTCGGCGTGGCGCGCGCGCTCGCGGTCGAGCCCGATCTGCCGAACCGCCTCCTTGCGGGCCAAGACCCGCTCCAGGTCATCAAGCCGCGGACCACCGGGCTTCCGGCGATCGACCGCAGCGGCCTGATGGAGACGGCCTGGTATTCCGCGCAGCTCAAGCGCATCGGGCGGGGCCAGCCGCCGCGGCCGGGGATGAGTCCATGGCGGGTGCTCGTGGGGATTGTCTGGGAGCAGCTGCGACACGGCCGTGCGCGGGCGCCGAAACGGCTGCGGGCGGTGTAGCAGCGCGGGCCAAACGGGAGGCACAGCCTTGTTCGGCGCGACATCAATGCGCGGACGGCCTCCGCGATCGGTATCAGGGAGGCGCAGCCGCCCGGTCGTCACGTTGCGCACCGGCTCACGCCTGCTACCGCCACGCTGCCAATTCCGGACGCCGCCCGCGTCACGCTGCGCGAAGGCCCGGCGCGTAGTCGCTGCCAAGCGCGTGGGCGGATGGTGGAGTGCATCCCACTTTGCAACGATGGCGCCGCGTTCCTGCACGAGCTTGCGGCAGCGAGGCTCAAACCCACGGGAACACCACCGGTGCTGGCGCGTCATGACCCGCCGCGGATTCCGTTCTTCCTGCGCCGCCATGAGGTATTGGTGGAAGTTGGACCGTAGCTGGCGAGCGACTGGGTATGCGACGCTCGGACTGGCGCGTCCTGCTGAGGGTGATTCTGGACCTTGACCGGCACCGTGGAGCGCTGGAAACCGGCCGCCGAGTGCATTGACGGATGCGCTGCGACAAAGGGGCTGGGGGAGGGTGGCAATGGGCGAAGCGATCGGCCATATTGTATCTTCTCGGCTGGTGGCCATCACCGTGAAGCCGCGCTTGGGGATTGGGGACGTCATGCGAATTACGGTACTGCTCATCGGTGCATTGGTGGTCGCAGCGTGCAGTGACCCTGACGCGTCCACACCCCACGCGCAGTTCACCGGCGGCGTGGACGACGCTGGCGAAACAGCCGTTCTGGTCGACGCGACGATGGCGGATGACGTGACGGCGGACGTGCTCGCGGATGCCGAGGACGCGCCGTTCCTGGCCGATGTGCCGGTCGCAGTGGACGTTGCGGACATCGCGCCCGCCGAGGACGTGCCTGTTCAGCCTGACGTGACGCTGCCACCCGACGTCATGACGGTGGCGGACATTCAGCCTGACGTGACGCTGCCGCCCGACGTCATCATGCTGGCGGACATACAGCTTTCGGTCTGCGGCGACGGGCTGTGTACGCCAGGTTTGGAGAACGCGGCGAACTGCCCCAGCGACTGCGCGCCGCCCACCTGGACCGCATGTGCCGCGCTGCCGTGCGGTGCCGTGCTCGCTGCGTGCAAGGGCAACGGAGGATGCGCGGGCGTCCTCACTTGCGCGTCCGCGTGCGCTGGCGCGTCGTGCGTGCAGGCGTGCGCGACCCCGCTGGGCTACAACACGCTGGCGAACACACTCAAGCCGGTCGTCACCTGCGCCATCAACGCGGGCTGCCTCGGCGGCTTTGACCCCGGACCTGGCGGCGGTCCCAATTCCTGTGGCAACGGCGTGTGCGACGGCGGCGAGACGCACCTGACTTGCCCCAAGGACTGCGGCTTCCCCATCTCAGCCAACGAGCAGTGCCAAGTGCAGAGCTGCGCGAGCTCGTACGCCGCGTGCGCGGGCGACAAAGCGTGTGTCGCCGCCGCCACCTGCTACAACCAATACGGCAACGTCCTGGGATGCGCGGGCAGCAACCAAGCTGCCGGCGAGCTGAACGCGCTCATCCAGTGCATCTACAGCCAGTGCCCTTGAACTGTGGACGGGGACGAGGCGAACGGCGATATCCGGGATGCCAGACGGGGGCACCGC
>CAINLT010000318.1 GCA_903850505.1 uncultured Myxococcales bacterium
AGGCGCAGGTAGGCGGGGGCGAGAAACGCACTGACGGCTTGCAGCGGGCCGGTGGTCGCGTCGCCCTCGACCTCGACCAGTTCGTCGCCGGTGGGATCGACCGCCAGCGGGCGGCGCATCGGCAGCACGTGGAGATCACTGCCTTTCGGCAGCGGGATCAGCTCTTCCGCCGTGGGACGCCGCAGCACCTCGCCGTCCCAGCCGACAAGGGCCAGGTGCGGATGGTCGAAGATTCGGCCGCATTCGTCGGCAACGACGGCGCGCGCAAAGGGATGGGACATCGCGGTGGCGCCTCGTGCTCTGGGCTAGAACTTGAACTGACCGTTGACCAACACATTGTACTTCGACGGCGAGCCCAGGTTGACGCCGCCCATCGAGCCCGAGTTCGCGCTCGCGCTGACCAGCGGAACCTGCAAGCCCACGCCGAGTTGCACGGGCCCCATGTAGGTGCGCACGCCGCCCGTGGCAAGCCACACATTGTCCATCGCCGGTGCGTTCTCGATCGACTTGAGGCCATCGAGCTCCAGCGACAGGCCGAGGAAGCCGAGATCGGCCAGCAATCCCGCGCCCATGTCGAAGTACGCCATGCGCTTCAAGCCCGTCGACTCGCGCACCGGCGTCATGTCGACGTATTCGCCGCGTACCGTGAGCTTGAAGATCGCCAGCTCCGCGCCGAGCACCGCGTACGGGGAAACGGTCATGAAATTATGGAGATAGCGCGGCGCGGCCAGAATGTTCGACAGCGCAATCGTGTCCGCATCCGAAGTGCCCGTCGGCGCGTAGAAGGAAGAGCCCAGGCTCCAGCCGAAGGCTGCGCCGGAAACGCCATACGCATCACCGGTTTTCACGTCGAGGCCGAGGTTGCCCATCGACATCGTGGTGCCCGCGCTGCTCGTGTGGAAGCCGGCCAGGGCCACGCGCGCCGTCACCGTCACCGGCTTGAAGTTCAGCGAAGCATACGGCTCCAGGCTGAACGTCATCGCCTGCTCCGGCTGGTTGGCGATGTTGATCATGTCGATGATCGTACTCATCTGCTTGAGTTGGCTGGCATCGGACGAGACGGCGTCGATCGACTTCTGCTGCGCAGCCGAAGGCGTCACGCCGTGCGCTTTCATCTCCGCGAGGATGGCACTCTTGAACTTTGCGGGATCATTGCTGTTGATCGCCGCCTTCACCGTCGGCGTGTTGGCGTACTGCAGCAGCTTGACGGCGTCCGGATTCGTCGCGGTCGCCGAGTCCATCGCCTTCTTCACCACGGAATGCACGATGGCGTTGACCGGCGCGATCTGGAAGTTCGCGCCCGCGGTGAACGTGCGGTCGTCCGAGGAGATCTTGATCGTCCGACCGACCAGCAAGTCGCTGTTGTTGAACGGGCCGGCCCACGCGACGGTGGGCAAGGCGGCCGCGCAGACTGCGGCGAGTCCGGCGAGAAGTCGCAGGCGGCGGGCGACGGCGGAGAACATGGGGCACCTCGGGCTGGAGTGGGCGGACAACGGAGCTTTGCGTTCGGACATGCGGGCCATGCTACGATCGTCCGCGGGCCGCAGCAAACTCCCGTAGGTGCAGCAGCCGACTTGGGTCGCTCTCTGGCGTACGCG
>CAINLT010000319.1 GCA_903850505.1 uncultured Myxococcales bacterium
AGCGCGGTGGCTGAGCCCGCCATGCCGTGCGCGGACGACGACCCATCCTCACCGTACCCGATGTAGTGGAGGCCGAACTGGGAGGAAAGTCGCCCCGTGGTCGACGTGAAGTTGGTGAAGTAGGAAGCGAAGCGCAGGTGCCCGGCGCTGAAGAGGCCTTCCAGGTAGGCGAAGCTCACGGACGATGCGCGGGTATCCCAACTGCCGATCGTCGGCGCAGACTCCCCGCTCCGGGCCAACGCGCTTTGCGGCAAGGCGAAGCAGGCGCCCAAAACGGCAAACACCAACCCACGCGCGATTTTCCTCATGGCGCCCTCCCGGTCGCTCACGAGATAGGTGGCGGACCCCGGTGCGCAAGGGCGAACTGTCGATGCAATGTCACGGGAGCACTGCGGCGCTAGAGCGCGACGCCACCCGGGCCTGCGCCTTCACCAGCGAACGCCATCCACGCGTAGTAGGCGCTTTGGGCGGCTGCCTGACGCGCTGCGGCTTTCTGCGTGTCGGGCACGGGTGCGGCTTCATCGCGACCCGCGGCGCGCCAGGAAGCAAGGTAGTTGTGCACCGTTTCGGCGGCGAAAGTGCGCTCGCTCGCATGGGCGCCGTCGTTTTGTTGCGCGCGCGCCAGCCAGAAATCGGCCAGCACCGGATCGCCCGCGGCAAGACAGAGGTGGCCGCAGAGCTCGTCGAAGCCGTGGCGCAGATCCGCATCCATCGGCACTTCCAGCGCCGCCGCCACCGCGCGATCGAGCATGCGCGCGGACACCAGCGCGGCCGCGAGAAAGATGTGCGCGTCCCCGTGGCCCAGCACGCGCGTCAGGAAAGCGCCGCCGCGCAGCGCCAGCGACAGGTGGCCCACCTCCGTCCACTCCGCCATCGCGTCCAGCAGCTTGCCCGGCCACGCCTGCGGCGGCATGCCCAACTGCTCCACCAGACCGTCCACCGCGGCGCGCGCGTCGGGCTGCTGTTCCAGCCACGACTCCAGCGCGGCAAAAACCTCATTGGCCGTAGGCGCGTGCAGCTGATCGGCGTATTCCGCGGCAAATTCCGCGTCGATCAGGTACGCCAGCATCCGGCCCAGGCGATCCAGCGGCCAGTATGGCAACTGCCAGCGTTGCCACAGTTCGCGCACGCTGAGCCACACGAACACCTGCAGGTTCTCATCGGTGACGCCCGATTCCTGCAGCCAGTCTTCTTCCTGATCCGTCTGGCTTTTGTCCGCCACCAGCGCCGTGAAAAGCGGCTGATCCGTGGCAATGCCGAGCTGCCGCAGGCCATCCAGCAACTCCGCATCGCTCCACGCGCGCAGATCCGGCTGACGGCCATCCCAGTGCTGCAAACGTCCGGTGAGCGCGGCCATCGGCTACACCAACTTCGCGAGTTCGGCGAGCACCGCGTCCGCGTGGCCCTTGACGCTGACCTTCGGCCACGCCGCCGCGATCTTGCCGGTTGCGTCGATGAGGTACGTCGAGCGAATCACGCCCTCAACTTCCTTGCCGTACATCATCTTCTTGCCAAAGGCGCCGTAGGCCGCGAGCGTCGTCCGCTCGGGATCGGAGAGCAGCGTGAACGGCAGGCCGTATTTCGTCTTGAAACGCAGATGCGCTTTCTGGGCATCCGGACTCACGCCCAGCACGCGCGCGCCTTGGCTTTGCACGCTCTCGTGGCGATCGCGGAAGTCGCAGGCCTCGGTCGTGCAACCCGGCGTGTCATCGCGCGGGTAAAAGTACAGAATCACCGGCTTGCCGCGCAGCGCCGACAACTGCACCGTCGTGCCGTCGTCCGCCAAAAGCGCAAAGTCCGGGGCCAGGTCACCTGCTTTCAACGTCGCCATTGCATCCTCCGCTTGAGGTTGCCACGGTGTCACACGCCCGGGCAGAACGTCAACGGCGAGGCGGCGGCGCGTTTGCGCTTGCCCAGATGGCCGACCGCGTCTATGGTGAAGAACGGGCTGCGGGAGAGTGACAGATGCGATTTGCCATCATCAGCGACATTCACGCCAACATCCAGGCGCTTGAACAGGTGCTCGCCAAGTGCGACCAGCTGGACGTGGACGAGATCATCTGCTTGGGCGACGTCGTCGGCTATGGCGGAAATCCCAATGAATGCTGTGACTTGCTGCGCGAGTACTGCACGATTTGCCTGATGGGCAACCACGACGCGGCGACGGTCGGCGTGATGGACGCGGACTACTACTACGATTCAGCCAAGCGCGTTCTCTACTGGTCACGCAGCGTGCTCACGGAAGACAACTTCAAGTGGCTGTATTCGCTGCCCTACTCGCACCAGCGCCCGGAACTGGACATGGCGTTCTACCACGCCGCGCCGATCCTGCCGTCGAGCTTCTATTACGTGGTGCGCAATGAAGAGGCGGAGACGCTGACGCGGATGAAGGCCGGGCTCTTTGGCCACAACTTCATCGGCCACAGCCATCTGACCACGACGTACGAGTACACCGGCAAAAAAGTGCGGGACGTCACCGGCAACTACGACTACATCAAGGGCCGCCGGTACCTGACCAACGTCGGCTCGGTTGGCCAGCCGCGCGACCGCAATCCCGACGCGTGCTTCGTCGTGTTCGACAGCGACTCCAAGGCCATGGAGCACGTCCGCGTGCCGTATGACGTCGCCACCGCCGCCGCGCGGATCCGCGAAGTCGGCCATGACGAGAAATTCGCCCGCCGGTTGGCCCTCGGCGTCTAGCCACGCCTCTCGGTCGTCGGGCACACATTTGCGCGGTTTCCTTTACCGATCTTGACGACCTTGCGCCTTTACAGTCGCCGCCGTGCCCGCCACCCTTGCGCTCGCTGATTGTGCCTCGCGGTTGCGAGCACACCCGGCGTTGAGGGGCGGAATGAAGTCAGTCTTGACGCTGGGCGCTGTGGCATACGAACCGCGGGTCGTGACGATCTGGGACGGGCTCTCGCATTGGCTCCACCAGCGCGGCGTGCCGACCGAGTACGTGCTGTACCAGACCTATGAGCAGCAGGTCGCGGCGCTTCTGGACGGCCACATCGACATCGCCTGGAACTCGCCGCTCGCATGGCTGGAGACGGAACGCGGCGCGCTGGCCCGCGGTCGCCAAGCCCGGGCGATCGCGATGCGCGATAGCGACCGCGACTTGCGCTCAGTCGTCGTGGTCCGGAGCGACAGCAGCCTGACAACGCCGGAGGATCTGCGCGGCAAGCGTGTGGGCGTGGGCGCGACCGACTCGCCGCAAGCGACGATCCTACCCTTGTACGAGCTGCTGAAAGCCGATGTGATGCCGGTGCCGGTGTGTTTTGACGTGGCGACCGGGCGGCACGGCGACGTGATTGAAGGCGAGCGGGCGGCGGCGCAAGCGCTGGCGAACGGCTCCGTCGAAGCCGCGTGCATGATGGACTCCAACCTGCTGCTGTTTGCCCTGGAAGGCGTGCTGCCCGGCAGCATGCCGCGCGTCGTGGCCCAGACGGAGCCGTACGATTGCCGGTGTTTCACCGCGTTGGACAACGGCCCGACGGCGCTGATCAGCCAATTCCAGGACCGGCTGATGGAGATGGATTACAACGATCCGGAACTGCGCGCGGTGTTCGACCTGGAGGGACTGCGGGCGTGGAAGCCGGGCCGCACCAGCGGTTTTGCCACGCTGCAACACGCGGTCGAAGCCCTGCGCGCCGCCAGTCTCGTCTAAAGATGCCTGCCAAGACCGGAGATCAATTGCTGTTTGGCGGTGGGCTGTTTAGGCTGCTGGCTGGGTCGCCAAGCGCGCGCCGCTCCGGGCCGACTCGCGGCGACAGAAGCACTTTGGCTCCGCGTCCATGCCGGGATGTATAGCGCTACTTTCCGGAAACGACGCCCGACAGATAGCGCACGCGCACCTGCCATTTTGGTTCGCCCTTGCCGTGCGCGGCGATCTTCAGCAGCACGCCGTCGCCGCTCCCGCCAATGACCAGATCCTGCGGCTGCCCCGGTTGCACGACGAGCGTTCGGACATCGACCTGCTGCCCCACGTCCCGCACCGTCAGCTGATACGCACCCGTGCCAGTCGCCTGCGCTTCCAGCCGAATCCGCGCGAGGCTCGGGTCGCCGCCATCCAGCCGCAGCCAATCCGCGCCGTCCTGCGCCAGACCGGTCTCCCACGTGCCCAGCGCCAGCGGATTGGCCTGCTCCGCGGTGTCGTTCGGCTCGATCTCGGCAAATTCGATCACGTCCCGCTGCTCATACTTCAGGCGATACGGCGCCTCGTCGGCCGGCAGCGGCACGTCCTTGGGCGCCTGGCGCAACAGCACCAAGCGATCGGGAATCTGGTCGCCCGTCGGCACAAAGCCCAGCGACGCCTGACGCTCGCCCGCGCGCATCGCCCGGCTCGCGATGGTCCGCCCCGCTTGATCGAGCAGCAGCATTTGCATCCCCACCGGCGGATTCTCCGGCAGCTCCAGGGAAACCCACACGAGGCGACCATCGACCGCGCCTTCCAGCCGAAACACGTCGCGATCTTTCGGCCCTTCCAGACTGCCTGTGCGCAGCGCGCCGACGGGCAGGTTCTCGCCCGGGGCCAAGTCATTGGGCTCCTGCTCGCTGTCCACGGCCCGCTCCGACCGGGTCACCTGCAGCTTGTACGCATCGCTCAGGCTCTCGCTCGCGGTGCCATTTGCGGCGATCGCCTCCGTCACGCACACGGCGGTCACCGGCAGCCGCGGATCGGCAAACCGCAGCAGTTCACCCTGACCGCGTCCGCGGTGGTCGACGCTCAGGCGCGCATCCCCGTCCTTGTCGTTCAGCGTCAGCAGCACGTCCATGTTCGGCAGGCCTGAGACCTGCACGCTGAATGTCTCGCCCGCCGCCAGCTTGGGCAACGCATAGCAGTCCTGATCCGCCTGCGTCGCTGAGCGGCGCTTGCCCAGATAGCCCACCGCGCTGCCGTCCGCCGCCAGCATCCCGGGATGGCGGGCGTCGTCGTTCGGCTCCACTTCGTGCCCAGGCGTCGGCTCGCTGTGGGACGTCAGCACCAGCGCCGTCCCCACCGCCAGCGCGGTCAGCACCGCGACGAACACCGCAACGCGCCGCAACGTCGTCTGACGCGCCATCGACTCCACGTGCGGCTCGGGGATCTCCGGCTCGACCTCGTGTCCCACGTCCTGCCAGCCGGATTGCTGCGCCACCTGCAGCGCGTCGGCCAGTTCGGCCATCGTCTGAAAACGGTCCTCCGGCTTCTTGGCCAGACACTTCGCGACAATGCGCTCCACCACCGGCGGAATCGTGACGCCCGCTGGCGCGACCTCCGCCATCAGCGGCGTGCGATCCATCAGGTGCGCCTTCAGGATGTCGAACGTCGCCTGATCGCTGCCATGGACGTAGCGCCCGGTGAGCATGCGAAACATCAGCGCGCCCACGGAGTAGATGTCGCTCCGGCCGTCAACATCGCTCGCGCGGATCTGCTCCGGGCTCATGTAGTACGGCGTGCCGAACAGTTCGGCGCGCGAATGCACGTCGTACAGGTCTTCAGAGTTCTTGAGCTTGGCCAGGCCGAAATCGAGGATCTTGACGAAGTCCGCCGGCCCCTCACCGGCCACCAGGAAGATGTTCTCCGGCTTCAGGTCGCGGTGCACGACGCCCGCTTCATGCGCCTCACCCAGCGAATCGCACATCTGCACGACAAGGCTGGCCACGCGATCGTGCGGCAGCGGCCCGCGCGCGAGCACCGCGTCCAGGGTTTCGCCTTCCAGCAGTTCCATGACCAGAAAGAACAGGTCCTGCCAGCGGCCGAAGTCAAAAACCCGAATCGTATGCGCGCTGGAGAGCCGCGAGATGGCGCGCGCTTCCCGCGTGAACCGGCCGACAACCTGCTTGCGCGCCGCAAGATCCGCGTGCAGCAGCTTGATCGCCACCGTCTTCTGCATCAGCGTCTGCTCGGCGCGAAAGACGGTGCCCATGCCGCCGTGGCCGATGATCTCCTGGATCAGGTAGCGGCCATCCAAGACCGTCCCAATGTATGCCGCGCCGATCTCGACGTCATCCGCGCTGTCGCGCGCTTCGTCCAGCGGCTCGGGCGGCGGTTCAGCGGGCGGCGCTGGTGGCAGCGGTGGCGGTGAATCCTGGTTCAATGGCGCGGATTCCAAATCTTGGGGCCTTTGCCCGGCGTGCGCTGCCAGGACGGCGTGTAGTATTGACCGCAAGGGACGTCCAAGGGCTCGCGCGCGGCGCCATCGGCTGCGGTCACCCAGAGGCGCGAGCACTTTCCGTCTTCATTGGACGCGTACACCAGCCGCTTGCCGTCCGGGGACCAGCTCGGCTCCAGCGAACGGCGCCCTTGGCCGGGCGTCAAACGCTGCAGCTTGCCGGCCATCGTCACGGTCATGATGTCCACGGCGTTGCCGCGCAGCGCGGAAAATGCGATGCGGCCATCAGGCCCCCAATCCGGGTCGGTGTTGTACGGTCCCACGAACGTGAGGCGCTTGGTGTCGTGGCCCGTGGCGTCCATCACGTAGACCTGCGGCGTGCCGGTGCGGTCGCTGACAAACGCGATGTGTTCGCCATCGGGCGAGAACGTCGGACCCAGGTCGTCGTGCTCGTCATGGGTCAGGTTGCGATCCATGTGGCCCGTGTAGTCGAGCGTGTAGATGTCCGACTGGTCGCCGTCGTTGACGGTCACGACGAGATCCCCGCGCGAGTTCTGCGCGCATGAGTGAAACTGCAGATCCGGCCCCGACGCGAACGGCGGCGGAATCGGCGGCGGCTCATCGGGCGAGGTCGACTTGAGCGGCGCGCCTTTCTTGGGCTTGGCGTTCTTGACCACCGGCGTCATGTCCGACAGCGCCATCACCTGCGCGAGGTCCAGCTTGTAAAGCGACGGCAAACCGCTGCGGAAGGACATGTACGCAAGCGCGGCGTCCTGCAGCTGGATCGGGAACATGTGGATGCCGTCCTTGCCGCCGTCGCCGATCAGCACGCGGCGGTTGAAGCCATCGGCGTCGGCCTGCCAAATCGCGCGGGTGCAGCCTGGTGCCGGTGCGCTGTAGTAGATGACCGTGTCGAACGTGCCCTCGATGCCGGTGACGGCGCCCTGAATCGCGTTCATCAGCCGGTGCGCGGCCTGACGGACCGTCGCTTGCGGCACGATTTGGTTGGCCTGATCGCCGAGGTCGAGCATCTTGCCCGCGCGCACGTCATACAGGCTCGCGCCCACGTCGAGCATCCCCGCCTGCTTGGCTGCGCGCACGGACGTAGCGACAACGTACTGGATGTTGGCGCCCGCAGGACCACCGGGCTTGACGGCAAACGCCGGCATCGGCGCCTTGATGACCTGCGCCGCGAGCCCCGGCGAATGGCGGACTGGCCGGACGAAACCGGAGAGCCGCGCGTCGTTCGCCAGCACCGCCTCGAGCAAATCGCACGCTGACTTCAGCTCTGGCACCGGCTTGGGACCGCCACACAACGGCGCGACAACGTAGAGCGCATCCATCGGCCGCGAGGACGCTTCGACGACCACGTAGAGGCCGCCGCTCTCATCGACCGCGGGCACATCGACCGGATTCGTCGTGGTCTGGTTGGGGATCGCCGCCTGTCCACCGCGACCATCGCTGCCCGGCACCGGCAGCGGCTGCGCATACGCAACCGCGCACAAGAGCGAGGCAATCGCGACCAGCGCGGCAAAGCGCGCGGCGGGACGGGCAGAAATTCGCGACATGACCCCAACTTTCGCGGCAACAAGCGCCGCGTCTCCAACCTGCCAGATAGCCTCTGGCGGGATCGCGGTCAAGGAATTGCGCGATTATTGGAAACTGGCGTGGATCCGCCGCGTTGCATGACTGTCACAATCGCACAGCGTCAATCCGCGGCCGATCCAGGTGTGCGATCCAGGTTTTCACCTCGATTCCAAGACGTTACAAACCACGACCAGCACCACCACCAGACGGGCGCAAAGTTATTTTTGCCACCAACATGGCAAAATGACACACATCCGTCACAAAGTTTGTGTGACAGGCTTGCAACATCCGCAACACCTGTTATCTTCCTGAATGCGTGAGCGGCAGACGTTCACCAGCGGCCCGAAAGCAAGACGCCCTCTGCGCGAGGACAACGTCGAGACGGCCAGAGGCGCGCAGAACCGCGGAGGACCGAAAGGCCCGACCAGGAACTGAGTAAGGTGGAAAGGAACAGCAGCAAACCTTCAGGGTGCCCGCCGCAAGGCAGACATGAGAAGGGGATGCGCAGCGGACAGCGAGGCGGTAACGCACTCCGCGCTGCAACGGCGAAGCGCGACGGAAACGTCGCAGGTAACCGGGCTGGACAACCATCGAGGCACTGGCAGTTGCACAAGGGCAAGAAGCTCAGGAGGGAGAAGCTGAAGACGGCAAAGCTCGCAAGAGCCGAGTACGGTCAGCGCGACGCCCATCGATTGAGACCTTGAGATGGCGACCCGGGACGGCACCCAAGCACGCAAGTGCGCAAGTGCACACACGCTGACGCGCAAGCGCCGGCGGCAAGGAACGGGACAAACATGAGAAGGGAGCACCGGCGAAATCCGGCGCCCGGCGCAAGCCGAGGTAGCACGTGGCGGCGAAAGCCAAAACGCAATGTGCAAGGTGGACGGCGTAAAGCCCTGGAGAGCGGGAACCCCAGGAGAGGTGCGAGTCGAGCTAGCGGTGTGACAGCCGTTCCCGACCACGCGCTCGTTGTGGGCTTAAACCCTTGAATCTGACTGCGAGGGACGCGACAGCAATGCCGCGGTAATCCCTCGCGATGGGAAGGACGGTCGGTTGGACTGGTGCAGCACGGGTGCAAACCCGCGCTCAGGACCACCGAGGCGACGCAGCATGGACGCAAGTCCGTGGGCGAAGTTCAAGAGGCCGCAAGGCCAAGCGTCTTTCAGACTTGTGCAGGCGACGCGAGGGCGACATCTCTCGCGCTCCCGCGCTGACGCGAACCAGCAGCGATGCTGGCAAGCGACTGACGGCAACGTCAGGGAAACCGACAGCAATGTCGGCGACAACAGCGCAAAACCTGCGGCAGCGTGCGACGCTGCTTCGGCGACAGTACCTTCAGGTACAACTGCGCTTTCGGGCACAGGACGCCAACGTGCACACGGACCTTGAGTCCGACAGCACGTACAAGTCAGCATCAAGTGCGAACGGCGACGGCGACGGCAACGTCAGGCCCAAGCTCAGGCGCACTTAGGAAAAGACAGAAGGGCACGGTAAACCGAGAGGTGTCCGGCTTACGATGAGAACAAACTCTGCAGGGGCAAACCCCATGGACGGAGCCAAGGTGGAAAAGACTTGGCAAGTGATAGAGGTAGGTGCGCAACGCTGCAACAACAGCGCGGAGCACGCAACGCCACAGGGCGCAGGCTGAACAAGCCGCTTCCAACCGGGAGCACGCGAACCCTGGACGTTGAGAGAAGTGAGCGGACGTTCGCGAGGACGCAGCGCAACTTTGGGCACGGCGACTTGGGAAGCGCCGGGCAACAAGGCCTCGATCATGCAACCGTCGGAGGGGCAAAAAACCTCAGGAAGGGACGTCATCTGACGATCTACGCCGAGTACAAGGCGGAGACGGCCAGAAACCAAGGACCGCGAAAGCGACCTTTGGCAGGACGACCGACACCGGGAAAAGTTCAGAAACGCGCCGAAGTAGACCACGGGCAACTGTGGCGACTGCGGAGAGCATCTGAGCCTGTTCGAACGGAAGTTCGGGCAGCCGCGCGGCGCAAGCCAAACAGCGGACGAAGCGCAAGCTGAGGCAACACGGTCAAGTGGCGCGAAAGACCACGAGCGATTGGCAGATTGAGGAGTCAACCTTTCTCTGCGCCGGTATGAAACGGAAAACCTCAGGGACCAGGACGTCGCGTCCAAAGGTCGAAGAGGGAGAGGCAACCCATAAGCCTCTACGTTTGATGCCGTGATCGCTGAAGGCACAAGCAACCACAACCGTGGGTTGAGCGGCAGAACGGTTCTTGAAGGCGCAGCAATGCGCATTCGGGAAAGACAAAGCCGCCAACAAACCGGAATCGGCAAAGACCTTGAAGAGGCGAACGCTGGATCAAACTGTCTGCGCACGTCCAAAAGCCCCGCAAGTCGGGGCTTTTGTGTTTTTGGCCCATCGCCGCACGCCCGCCGGATTCGGCCGGCGTCGCGGCGGGTCGGAGCGTCGCGGCGTTTGACTTCCGCCGCGCGGTTGTCGATACAGGCGGCCAGTCCGCATCCGCGGCCGAGTGACAACCGCGTGCCGCGTCAGCCCCGCCATCCTCTGTGCCACGTTCTCGCTGTGCTGCTGGCGTTGCTGGCGACGCCCGCGCTTGCCGGGCCGTCGCAGCCAGAGGGCGCGGTGCTCACGCCAGACGTCGGGCCACGGATTGAAGCGGCTTTCGCCCGCGCCGAACCGACCTTTCACCTGCAAGATGCCGCGATCAAGCCCCGGAGCGTCAACGCCCGCGTGTGCCGAATCGACGCAACGTGCGTGGACCTCGTCCTCACGCCGCCCGATGTGCCCTGTTCAGGCCAGAAGTTGACGACCTGGTGCGTGCAATTTCCCGCAGGTGCGCCGCGCGACGCCGACATTCTCCTGCGCGCGCTGGGTGGCGACCCCGTTTGGGCGACGCCGCACCGCGCGCAGACCGCTCCCCACGCGACGGCGACACCTTCACTCCTCACGCTGATCGCGCGGTGCATGACGCCGCTGCTGGCGCTGGCGCTCTTGTTCCAGCTCGTGCGCGGGCGCTTGCCCATGGCGTGGCGGCGCGAGCGCGCGTGGCTCCTCATGCTCCTGCTGGGGTGCGTCGACGGGCTGTGGCTCGGGTCCCAGCTTCTGCAGACCCTGCAACAGGACGGTGCGGCGATTTGGGGTCTGTCGACGATGACGTGGCTGGCCATCTGGTGGCTGACACCCATCGCGGTGGGCGGTTTGCTCGGGCTGGTGGTCCGCTGGGGCTTCCTGCGGCGCGCGCGTGCGGCGTGGTCGGCGTGGCTTCCGCTGCTTCTGGCGCCGCCGCTGGGCGCGTGGCTCGCGGTGCAGACCGGGCGGATTGGCGCGATGGACGGCGCGGCGCTGGCGCTCGTCGCGGTCCTGACGTGGCTGGCGGTGGCGCACGCGCGCTTTGCCAGGCCGCTGCCGTGGCTCATGTCGCTGGGCACACTGCTGCTGGGGCTCGGGGTGCTCGAGGTCGCGACCCGGATGGGCCAGCCGCCGCCGGTGATTGAGGCGACGACGCTGTCGCTGCTCAACAACACTTCACCGCGCCCCGATGGTCTGCCCGTGGCGGCCGGCGATCTGCTCGTGAACTGCGCGCTGCACGCGGAAATCGGCGACGAGACCGCGCGGTGCCTGCGTCTGGGGCCACCGCCCATGGACAAGCCGTGGGTGTTGCATCTGGGCGATTCGATGCTGTTTGGCTCGGGTGTGCCGCCGGAGCGCGCCCTGCCCACGCAGCTCGCGGCGCTGCTGCCGCAAGTGGGCCACCTCAACGCCGGCGTGCCCGGGACGTCGATCGATACCGAACTGGCGCTGCTGCTGCGCGTCCTGGAGCACGCCAAACCGGGCGCGGTCGTGCTTTACGCGATGCCGGGCAATGACGCCGATGAAGTTGACGCGCCAACCGAGAGCTGCGACGGCAAGGCGCCGCTGGAATTGCGCGGCACAACGCCCGTTCTCCGGTGTCCGCAGGCCGTCTGGGCGACGCGCTCGTGGCGCATGCAGTTGCTGCACAGCCGCCTGCCGCTGCCAATCGCTGCGCTGACTGGGGTTTCCTGGCTCGCGCGCCATTTGGAGTGGCTGCACCGCCTGGCCGTTGAACCGCCGCGCGCGCACGAGCATCAGCCGCCGGGCGACGCGCGCAACTACCAGCGCTACCTGCACGCGCTCGTCGCGGTCTTGCGGCAGGCGGGCGTGCCGCTGCAGGTCGTCGTGATGCCGCTGCGCCGATCGCAGTACGCCGAGTACGTCGAGCCGCGCCGTGCCCAGCTGCTGGCGGTATTCCGCGACGAAGACCTCGCGATCGTCGATACGCAGTCCGCTCTGGATCAGTGGACCCAGCAAGAAGGCGAGGCGCAACTCTTCATCGACGAGCCGCACGGCGACATTCACTTGAATCCCCATGGTCTGGCGAGGCTCGCGGCGTTCCTCGCCCCGCAGTTGCCGCTGCCCCAGGCCGTTTCTCCTACGCAATAGGTTGTCATGCCAGTGATTGAACAGGTCCGTGGTCAGAGCGTCGAGTCGGTCCATCCTTGGTCAGCGGTGGCGCTGGCGCACGGGCGCGTGGTGCGGCAATGGGGTGAGCCCGTCACGACGACTTGGCGATCCGCGGCCAAGCCGGTCCAGCTGGATGTCTCGCTCACGGTCCTCGGCGATCCGTCGGTCCCGACGCCGTGGCTGGCCTTGGGCGCAGCTTCACACAGCGGCGAGCCGGTCCACACGGCGATGGCGGCGGCGATCCTCGCGCATTTTCATCTCCAGCCCAGCGACCTGCGCTGCGGCACGCACCCGCCGACCTACGGGCCGAGCGCGGAGGCGATCCTGCGCGCCAACGGGCAGTTCACTGACCTGCACAACAACTGCTCCGGCAAGCATTCCTTCATGGTCGCGGCGACGCAACACGCCGGATGGCCGATGGACTATCGCCCAGCTGAACATCCGCTGCAGCAGCGCGTTCGTCAGCGCGTCGTGGAGCTGTGCCAGGCCGAGCCGCTCCTCTCCGTGGATGGCTGTGGCGTCCCGACTTTTGACCTGCCGTTGGCGGCGATCGCCCGCGCGTGGAGTGAAATCGCCGCGGGCATGGCGACGGGCGCGACGCGTCTGGGGCGAATTGGCCAGGCAATGGCGGAGTTTCCAGAGCTGACGTCGGGCACGGACCGGCTGGACTTGGCGGTGATGCACCGTGCGCGCCTGCCGCTGGCGGTCAAGGTCGGCGCGGGCGGCGTCTTCTGCATCGCGCTGCCGGACTGCCAGGTTGGCGTGGCCATCAAGATTCACTCGGGCACGGCGGAGGCCTTGCCAGTCGCAATCGACGCCGTACTCACGGCGCTGTGGCCCGCCGGCTGGCCGGAAGTGGCCGATTGGCCGCCGCTGGAAGTCCGCAACGTGGTGGGCCGCTTGGTGGGCGGCTGGCAAGCGCGCGCCGTTTAGGTCAAGCTCACAGTTCAGGAAGGCAGAAATGACGATAGAACGCCGCCAATTGCCCCGCTACCCGTGCCACCTTCGCGCGTCGCTGATGATCGACGGCCAGATGTTCGAAGCGATGTGCACGGACATCGGTCCCGGTGGCGCGTACGTGGCGACCGCGGTCATGGCCGCTCCGGGCACACGGATCAGCGTCGCGCTGGCGTCGCCGGGCGGGACCAGCATGATCGCCGTGCCCGCGGAGGTCATGTACACCGTGCACCGCAGCGCGACGCGGCGCACGGGTGTGGCAGTGCGCTGGCTGGAAGTGCCGCCGAGCCTGAACCGGGTGATCCTGACGATCGAGGCTGGCCTGGCGGGCGAAACGCCGCCCGGACGCGCCGCCGCGCAAGCCATCACGAGTCCGCACTCGGCGGCCACGCCATCGGATGCCGCTGTCGAACGGACCGCCAAGTACCAAGCGTCACCGCGCGTCCACGCGGAATTGCCCATCACCGAGCGCATGCGCAAAAAGACCTGAGGTGCGAACGATGGCGTCAGCAAAATGGCATTGGGCGGTCGTTCTCCTCGCCGGCGTCATGGCAGCGTGTGGCGACGTTGTTGCGCCGACCGTCACCGACGAGATCGCCGGAATCGACGCCGTTGACGATACGGACCCCGCCGACGCGGCGACCGACGTGGCCGCCGACTTGCCCGGAGAAGTCTCCGCGGCGGTCTGCCCAGGTGGCGCCGGGTGCCCGTGCCAGGACGACGGCGAATGCGATGACGGCGACCCGTGCACGACCAACCAGACGTGTCCGAGCGGCACCTGCACGGCCGGCAGCGCGCTGTGCGACGACAACAATCCGTGCACCGACGACGCATGCAACGTCCAAGGCGTCTGCAGCCACAGCCCGCACAGCGGTCCTTGCGAAGACGGCGATCCCTGCACGGTCGCCGACACCTGCGCCAGCGCCGCCTGCAAGCCCGGAACGGCGCGTGCGTGCGACGATGGCAACGACTGCACCAAGGACGTCTGCCAGGCCGGCATCGGCTGCGTTTACCTCGCCACGGATGTGACGTGCATCGACGAAAACGTGTGCACCTTCGCCGGCGCCTGCCACTTGGGCCAATGCGTCGCCGGCAAGCCCAAACCATGCGACGACGGCTCCCCGTGCACGTGGGACACGTGCATGCCGGAAACTGGATGCACCTCGTTTGCCGTACCGCTGAGCAGCGACTGCACAGACGCGGTCCACGGCGGACGCTGCTGGACGGCCGTCGCCGCGCCGCTGACGTGGCTGCAGGCGCGCGCGGCTTGCCACACGTGGGGCGGAGAATTGGCGCCCGTGCGCTCGTTGCCCGACAACAGCTTTGCCCGCAGCGTCGCGACCGCCGCCTGCGGCGACAACAACGCTTGGTTCGGCTTGTCCGACCACGCCCAAGAGGGCCACTGGCGCTGGAGCGATGGCGGCCATGGCGGCTACAACAACTGGAGCGACGGCGAACCGAACAACGCCGGCGGCTCGAAAACCACCGACGGCGAGGACTTTGCGGTACTGGCCAGCGACGGCCGCTGGAACGACGTGGACGGCGCGACGACCGAGCCGTGCTTTGTCTGCGCGCGGCCGTTGGCCATCAGCTGCGACGACCCCAAGGGGTGCCTTGTCGGCGCGCATTGCCAAGCTGGGACGTGCCTGCCCGCCAGTGCGACCGCCGCCTGTGATGACGGCAACGCGTGCACCGCGGACGCCTGCACGCCCGGCCAGGGCTGCGCGCATGCGGCCATGCCCGACGCGAGCGCTTGCGGCGTCGGCACATGCTCCGCGAGCGTGTGCATTGCGACGTCGGTCGCCGGCAAGGAACCGACCTCCTGCGCAGCCATCCTTGCCGCCAGCGCAGCGACGCCCACCGACGGCCTGTACGTCATCGACCCCGACGGCAGCGGCGCCATCGCGGCTTTTGCGACGTACTGCGACATGCACAGCGACGGCGGCGGCTGGAGCCTCGCGATGAAGATCGACGGCGCTGACCCCGCTTTTGGCTACGACGGCGATCCGTGGCTGAAGCCCATCGCGAGCGGCACCGGCGAACTGGGTGGAAAGAGCGCCGTGCTGCCAAGCGCGTGGGCGTTGCCGGTGACGAGCGTGCGCATCGGCGTGCTGGACGGCGGCACGTGGCGCTGGCTGACCCTTCCGGTGCAGGCAACCGCGCTGCAGGCGATCTTCGCGGCCAACAAGCCGATCGTCACGGCCGCGGGGATGCCGGCTTGGGAGGCGCTGCTGGCGAACGGGTCGCTGCAGACGCACTGCCAACTCGAGGGCTTCAACGTCGCGACAAACAGCACAGCCTTGCGCATCGGCATCCAGGGCAACAACGAGAACGACTGCAACACGGTCGACTCCTGGATCGGCCTCGGCGCCAAGTCCAACGTATGCGGCATGGGCGACAAGCCAACCGCGGGCGACATGGCGTGCTACGGCGGCGACAACGGCGATCGCGCGATCACGACGTTCGCCGCGATCCTTGTCCGTTGACGACCGTCAAATAGCGAAACAGCCAAACGAGTGACACAAAGGCGCAAGCCGAATTGTTGCGTCGCGCTTTCGCGTTGACTTCGCGCCGGGCAAATTCTACCTTGTGAAGGTCTGTATTGTGATACTTGTAGAATTCGCTGAAGGTCCAACCATGAACATGTTTGCTCGCAAGTCGCTCGTTTCCCTGTGTAGTCGCTCGCTGTTTGCGATGCTGTTGACCTGCGCGCTACCAGTGGCGGTCAGTGGCTGTGGCGATCGGATCGCCGCCCCGGCCGACACAATCACCGACGACATCGGCACGGACGACGTGCAAATTGGCGGGAACGACGCGGACATCGACGCAACGGGCAAGCCGGACGTCAAGCCGGATGCGGTCGAGCAGGACACCAAGGACGCGAAAGACGGTGCGGACGTTCCCGGATCGGACATCGAGACGGCCGACACCAAGGACACGGCGGACAGCTCAGACGCTGACACGCAGAACCCGGACAGCGCCGACGGCGACACCACGATTGGCCCCGATGTGGGCTGCAAGACCAACAGCGAATGCGACGACAGCAACCTCTGCACGGATGACAAGTGCGACCCGGCGACCGGCTGTGTGCACACAAACAACGGCGATACGTGCGACGACGGCAACGCGTGCACGGCGACCAAGTGCGTCGCCGGGGCCTGCGCGGTGCAAGGCGCCGTGGACTGCTCAGACGGCAACGTGTGCACCGACGATTCCTGCGAACCCAGCACCGGCTGCCTGAACATCCCGAACACCGCGACGTGCGAAGACGGCAATGTCTGCTCGGGCGGCGATCTGTGCGCGAACGGCAAGTGCACCGCGGGCGTGGCCCTGGGGTGTGACGACGGCAACAGCTGCACCGCGGACTCGTGCGACATGGCGACCGGCTGCACCCACACCGCGCAGGACGGCGACTGCAGCGACGGCAACGCCTGCACCTCGGGCGACACCTGCGTGGCCGGCCTCTGCGCTTCCACCACGGCGACCGACTGCACCGACACCAATCCTTGCACCGCCGAAGGCTGCGAGCCGGCGACCGGCTGCTTTGTCCTGCACCTGGACGGCAAGGCGTGCGACGATGGCCAGAGCTGCAGCAGCAACGACGCGTGCCTGAATGGCAATTGCATCGGCGCGACGACCAACTGCGCGGACAACAACCCGTGTACCGACGACACCTGCAACGACGCGACTGGCTGCGTGTACCTCGCCAACGACGTGACGTGTGACGACAACAACGCGTGCACCGTGGGCGACGCCTGCAAGAACAGCACCTGCACCGCGGGCGCGGCCAGCAAGTGCGACGATGGCAATCCGTGCACCGTGGACCTCTGCAATGAAGTGAGCGGCTGCACCAACACCGCCTACACCGGCACGTGCGACGACGGCGACGCGTGCACGAACGGCGACACGTGCGCGACCGGCACCTGCGCGGGCACCGCGATCGTCTGCAACGACAACAACGCCTGCACCACCGACCTCTGCAGCAAGACGGACGGCTGCGTGACGGAGCCGCTGACGGGCGGCTGCTCGGACGGCGACGCGTGCACGGCCAACGACAGCTGCATCAATGGCAACTGCAAGTCCGGCGCGGCCACCAACTGCGATGACGGCAACAACTGCACCGCCGACAGTTGCAACTCGACGACCGGCTGCGTGCACGCCGAGACCGTCGTCAGCTGCGAGGACGGCAACGCCTGCACCACCGCGGACAAGTGCGCGGGCCCGCTGTGCACCGCCGGCGCCGCGCTGAACTGCGACGACAACAACGCCTGCACCACGGATTCGTGTGACCCGACGACGGGCTGCGTGAACACCAACGCCGACGGCTTGGCGTGCAACGATGGCAAAGCGTGCAGCGGCAATGACACCTGCAACCACGGCGCGTGCCTCGGCACCGTCATCGGCTGTGATGACAACAATCCGTGCACCGACAACAGCTGTAGCGACGCGAACGGCGGCTGCGTCTATCTGGCCAACAGCGTCACCTGCGACGACGGCGACGCGTGCACCGCCGGCGACACGTGCAAGGACAAGGGCTGCACCCAGTTCACGACCGTGCAGTGCGACGACAAGAACCCGTGCACGACCGAAGTCTGCACCAAGACCGGCGGCTGCCAGTACACCAAGCTCAACGGCGACACGTGCAGCGACGGCGACGCGTGCACGACGGGCGACAAGTGCGTCACCGGCACGTGCACCACGACCCCGCTGAGCTGCGAGGACAACAACGTCTGCACGCTGGACAGCTGCAATCCCGCGAGCGGCTGCGTCAACGCGCCCGTCACCGGCACCTGCAACGACAACGACGCCTGCACCAGCGGCGACGCGTGCAGCCAGGGCACGTGCAAGGGCACCGCGAATCCGCCGTGTGACGACAACAACCCGTGCACGAACGACACGTGCACCGCGGCGACCGGCTGCGTGTTCGCGAACAACACCCTCGCCTGCGACGACAACAACGCGTGCACGACAAGCGACACGTGCGGCGGCGGCAAATGCAACGGCGGCGCGGCGCTGACGTGCAACGACAACAACGTGTGCACGCTCGACGGCTGCGACCCGACCAGCGGCTGCACGTTCACCAACGACGACGGCAAGGCGTGCGACGACGGCCAGATCTGCAGCCTGAACGACAAGTGCGCGGGCGGCGTGTGCTCAGGCAGCGCGGACAACTGCGACGACGGCAACGGCTGCACGAACGACTCGTGCGCCGACGGCAGCGGCTGCGTGCACATCGCCAACACCGCGAGCTGTGACGACGGCAACGCGTGCACCACCGCCGACACGTGCAGCAACAAGAGCTGCGTGGGCGGCGCGCCGCCGAATTGCGACGACAACAAGTTCTGCACGTCGGACGCGTGTGCGGACAACGTCGGCTGCGTGCACCAGAACAAGACGGTCGTCTGCACCGACGGCGATCCCTGCACGACCGGCGACATCTGCAACGGCGGCGCATGCGTTCCCACCGGCGTCGACAGCTGCGATGACGGCAACCCGTGCTCGATTGACAGCTGCACCGCCAACGTCGGCTGCAAGCACGCTGACGCCTTGGCCAACACGTCATGCAACGACGGCAGCGCCTGCACCAGCGGCGATACCTGCGTCGCCCAGGCTTGCAAAGGCTCGGCCATCACCTGCAACGACGGCGACCCATGCACGGCCGACAGCTGCGATCCGGCGACGGGCTGCACCAAGCCCGCCGGCAACGACGGCGCAAGCTGCACCGACAACAACGCCTGCACCAACGCCGACGCGTGCGCCAACGGTTTGTGCAAAGGCAACGCGTTTACGTGCAATGACGGCAACGTCTGCACCGACGAAACCTGCGTCCCGGCGACGGGCTGCGTGCCGACTTTCAACACGGCGAGCTGCAACGACGACGTCTCCTGCACCCACAACGACACGTGCGCGAGCGGCAAGTGCGCTGGCACGCCGACGAACAGCGACTGCACCGATGCGAATCCGTGCACGGTCGACACGTGCGACGCCGTGAGCGGCTGCGGCAGCGTGGCAGGCAACGACGGTGCGGCGTGCTCGGACGGCAACGCGTGCACGAACAGCGACACGTGCAGCGGCGGCAGCTGCGGCGCCGGCTCGCCGACCCTGTGTGCGCCCAAGGCGTGCAACACCGTCTCGTGCAACACGAATACCGGCGCGTGCGACTACACTCCGGTCGCCAACAACGCGGTGTGCGACGACGGCGACGCTTGCACCAACAACGACACCTGCCAGGCTGGCGCGTGCGCCGCGGGCGCGCCGACCGTCTGCACGGGCAAAGCGTGCAACAGCGTGATGTGCAACTCGCTCACCGGTGCGTGCGATTACACGGCTGTCGCGAACGACACCGCGTGCGACGACGGCAGCGCCTGCACCAACAGCGACAAGTGCCAGGGCGGCAGCTGCAAGCCGGGCACGCCGACGGTCTGCGCCGCCAAGGCCTGCAACACGGTCTCCTGCAACGCCACAACCGGCGCATGCGACTACACGCCGGTGGCCAACAACACCGCCTGCGACGACGGCAATGCGTGCACGCAGTCCGACACTTGCCAGACGGGCAGCTGCGTCGGTGCCAGCCCGGTCATCTGCGACGCCATGGACCAGTGCCATGACGCCGGAACGTGCAACCCCGCGAGCGGCACGTGCAGCAACCCGAACAAGGCTGACGGCGCTGCGTGCACCGACGGCGACGCCTGTACGCAGAGCGACACCTGTCAGGCCGGCACATGCAACGGCGCCAACCCGGTGATCTGCGGCGCGACCGACCAGTGCCACGTCGCTGGCACGTGCGACTCCAGCACCGGCACGTGCAGCAACCCGAACAAGGCGGACGGCGCGAGCTGCAGCGACGGCAACGCCTGCACGCAGAGCGACACTTGCCAAGCCGGCACATGCAACGGCGCCAACCCGGTGACGTGCATCGCGCAGGACCAGTGCCACACCGCGGGCACATGCGCGCCGGCCACCGGCACGTGCAGCAACCCGAACAAGGCTGACGGCGCGAGCTGCACCGACGGCAACGCCTGCACGCAGACCGACACCTGCCAAGCCGGCACATGCAACGGCGCCAGCCCAGTGACTTGCACCGCGCAGGACCAGTGCCACACCGCGGGCACGTGCGCGCCGGCCACCGGCACGTGCAGCAACCCGAACAAGGCTGACGGCGCGAGCTGCACCGACGGCAACGCCTGCACGCAGACCGACACCTGCCA
>CAINLT010000320.1 GCA_903850505.1 uncultured Myxococcales bacterium
CTCGTCGCCCTCAACTCCGTGTTCCAAGTCCTGTTCATCCCGATCTACGCCTGGTTCTTCGCCCCGATCCAGCCGGGCAGGCTCGGCCTTCCCGGCACCACCGAGCACATCACCATCGCCGAGATCGCCCAGAGCGTCGCCATCTACCTCGGCATCCCGTTCGCCGCCGGCTTTCTGACCCGGCGCGTGCTGGTCGCGCAAAAGGGCTTGGATTGGTACGAGAAACGCTTCGTGCCGCGCATCAGCCCGCTGACGCTGGTCGCGCTTTTGTTCACGATTGTCGTGATGTTCTCGCTCAAGGGCGATCGCATCGTGCAGCTGCCGCTCGATGTCCTGCGCATCGCGGTGCCGCTGCTGATCTACTTCGTCCTGATGTTCTTCGCCTCCTTCTGGATGAGCCTCCGAGCCGGCGCCAACTACCCGCAATCCGCCACGCTCTCCTTCACCGCTTCTTCCAACAACTTCGAGCTCGCCATCGCCGTCGCCGTCGCCACCTTCGGCATCCACAGCGGCGCAGCCATGGCGGCGGTCATCGGGCCGCTCGTCGAAGTGCCAGCGCTCATCGCCTTGGTGAACGTCGCCTTGTGGATTGGACGAAAATACTATGGATTCAATGAGGTGCGAGCATGAGCGACATCCACGGCATCCTCTTTCTCTGCGTCGCCAACTCCGCGCGCAGCCAGATGGCCGAAGGGCTTGCGCGCCAGCGCTTCGGCGAGCGCGTGCGCGTGCAGAGCGCCGGCAGCCAGCCTTCGGTCGTCAACCCGTATGCCATCGAAGTCATGGGTGAAATCGGCATCGACTTGTCCACGCACACGTCCAAGTCGGTGCAGACCATCGATCCGGCCAGCGTCGATCTGGTCGTGACGCTGTGCGCCGAGGAGGTGTGCCCGGTGTTCCTGGGCGCGGCGCGGCGGCTGCATTGGCCGATTCCGGACCCGGCGAGCAGCGATCCGAAGCTGACGCGCGAAGACATGCTGGCGCGGTTTCGTACGGCGCGCGATGCCATTCGCGAGAAGCTGGCCGTGCTGCCGCTCGGCTGATCGGAGCAGAACCCATGGCGAACGACGCGACTTCGACGTGCTGCACGGCATCGCGCAGCCGATCGGGCGCGCCAGCCGCTCATCGACGTCTCAAACCGTCGTCCGACACAGGCAGCGGCAAGTTGGCGAGCAGGGCGCGGTGCCGCAGGAGGCTGCGCGCGGGATTGGGTTCAGCGGCTCGCAACCGCTTTCATCGTCAGCGCGCGTCCACGTCGACGTCGTAGTGCTGCTTGGCGCACGGCGGGCACAGCCCGTGGGTGAACTCCGCCTCGCTGTGCCGCGACACATAGGATTCGATCGCCTCCCACACGCCAACATCATTGCGGATCTTCTTGCAGAAGCTGCACACGGGCAGGAGTCCTCGCAACACGCGCACCTCTTGGAGCAGCTGCTGTCGGTCGCGCACGCGGGCGATCAGCCACGTCGCCCCAGCGAAGACCACGATGCGGACAGCCGTGTTCGTGAGTCGCGCGAGGCCGTGGTACGACGACTGTGATTCGAGGAGGTGCAACGTCGGGCCGATCACCGCGAGCGCATAGGCGGGGACCAACCAGCGCCGCCAGGCCGCCCAAGCCACTGGAATGAGGTAGAGGATCGGAATATCGATGAAACCGCGCGTCGCAAAGTCGATCCACACGAAGACGCCCGCGACCGCAAGCCACAGCCCGTGTTCCAGGTAGACCACGTTGGCTTTGCCTTCAGATGTCAATGCCATGAGCGCCCCTCCGCAGAAGATGTCGCGACGGCAGCCCAGCATTCCGCGTGTCCAGGCTGGACCGAGCACCAAGCGTGTCGCCCTCCTCGTCGTCCATCGGCCAAACGCGGACGCGCTTCAACCGCCACGCGTCGCCGCCGCCGCTGCGGGAACCTTCCACCGGATCATCGCGACCTTGAGTGCGTCGTTCACGCCAAGACACGCGATCGCGGCATAGCCCAACACGGCAAGCGTCTGCCCCCACGGCAGGGGCGCGAGATCCGGAATGCCCACGCGCGTGAGGAGCGTGCCTGCGAGCACATCGAGCGCGAGGGCCGCCAGGAGCGTCCGGCTCGGCAGCGTTGCCCAGAATCGCCGCCGCTCCCGCGCAGACACGATGGAAAATGCAGCGAAGTAGAGCAGTGTCAGGAAGCTGAAGGTGTAGAGGGCGTGGTCGCTCGCGGCCAGCCCGAAGCGCGACCAGCAGAACCACAACAGAAAGAGCGACTCCGCGAGCATCGCGACGCCCAGCACCACGGACACGGCGATGAAGCCGCCGATGTTCCAGGTCTCCGGATTCCTGGACGGTCGCACGTGGTCGGTGGCCAGGGCGATCTTCGCGAAATCCGTCATGAAGACCAGGAGCAGCATGGCAAAGGCGGAGACGACGAACTTGCCGGTCACCACGAACGCGATGGCTACGAAAGCGGCTTTGAGGATCGTCCTGCTGATCTTGTTGATGATCCAGGTCAGGATGCGCTGATAGATGGTCCGGCCTTGCTCGACCAGCGCCACGATGTTCGTCAGCCCGGCTTCGGTCAGCACGACGCTGGCGGCGCCCTTGGCGACGTCGGTCGCGGTGCTGACGGCGATGCCCACTTCGGCCTGGCGCAGGGCGGGCGCATCGTTGACGCCGTCGCCGGTCATGCCGGTCACGTGCCCCGCGGCCTGCAGGTGCTGGACAACAATGAACTTGTCCTCCGGATACACCTCCGCGAAGCCATCGGCGTCCGCCAGCAAATCCTTGGTTTCGTTTCCAGTCTGGGCGTGTGCGGCCTTCAGATCGGCGACGCTCCGGATGTTGGGCAGGCCGACGCCGCGCGCGATTTCGCTCGCCACGGCCAGCGCGTCGCCAGTCAGCATCTTCACTGAAACGCCAAGATCATGAAGAGCGGCAATCAGTTGCCCGGCATCTGGCCGCGGCGGATCATAGAGCATCACCAATCCGAGCAATGCCGGTGCGCCGGTCTCCGGGCCGCGCGCCACCGCCAGCGTGCGATAGCCTTTCTGGGCCGATTCGCTGACACGTGCCTCCAACGTATCGATCTCCGTGGGCTGGAGCCCGCAGGCCTGTGCGACGGTGCGCACGGCGCCCTTCATCACGCGCAGCCGCTGCCCGTCTTGCTCGACGACGGCTTCAGTGCGCCGGTTCTTCGCATCGAACGGCGCGAAGGAGATGGGCGTGACCTTGGGCAGGTTCTCGAAGACGTGCAGCTCCTTTGCCGCAGCCAAGAACGCGAGGTCGATGGGATCCTGGTTGGATTCCTGCGACGCAAGTGCGCCCGCGAACAACACATCCGCTTCTGTCGCCTGCACCAGCGGGATCACGCCGGTCACGGCCAGCTGGTTCATCGTGATCGTGCCGGTCTTGTCGACGCAAAGAACGTCCATGGTTGCAGCGTCTTCCGCAGCGCTGAGACGCGTGACCAGCACGCCGCGCTTGGCCAGCTCCTTGGACCCAACCGCCATGCTGACCGTGAACATGACGGGCAGGGCGACCGGCACTGCGCTCATCAGCAGGACGAGCAGGAGCGGAACCATCTCCAGCAGCGGCGCACCCCGGATC
>CAINLT010000321.1 GCA_903850505.1 uncultured Myxococcales bacterium
CTCGGCGTGGACGTGCTCATCAGCGAAGATACGGCGGCGCACCTCGGCGCGGAGTTCGAGCTGCGCTACGTGGATGAAATCACCGTGAAAGGCCGCAAGAAGCCGGTGAAAGTGTTTGAAGTCAAGGCGGCCAAAGCGGGATGACCGCGGCAAGGCCGGCAAACGGGAGACGGGAATGCGCAAGATCTTGAAATCGATGATGGTCCTCGCCAGCCTCGCAGCGCTCAGCGCTTGCGGCAGTTCGTCCGGCGGCGGTGGCGGCGGCGGTGGCGCGGTCGGTTCAGGCGGCGCGGCGGGCTCGCTGTGCAACAACGCCGCGGCCAATGAAGGCTGTTTTGGCGCCACGCCCGGCAAGCGGATGCAATGCGTGGCCGGCAAGTGGGCGGAAATCGCAACCTGCGCGGCGAGCGAGCACTGCGCGGAGAGCGCGGATCCCGGCGCGCCCGGCACGACCAAGCACATCGCCACGTGCGCCGCCAACGGCAGCGTCCCGGACGTCACCGGCGGCAGTGACACAAGCACGGGCAGCGACGCCAGCACGAGCGACACCGGCAGCGGCGACACGCTGGTCGTGGACATTCTCGGCGGCGATGACAGCACGACCGTGAAGTCGGACGGCGGCGCGGACACCTGCACGCCCAAGTGCGCCGCCAAGGCGTGCGGCCCCAACGGCTGCGGCGGCTCCTGCGGCACGTGCGACGGCAACCAGACGTGCGACGCCAGCGGCAACTGCGTGAAGCAGAGCGGCGGCACCGTCGCGCTCGGCGCGAGCTGCGTGGGCACGACCGACGCATGCGTGGCCGGTGCCAAGTGCGCCGCGATCGCCGACTTGAGCGACTGGACCTGCCAGAAGACGCGCAACGCCGGCCAATCCTGCGGTCCCGGCATCGGTGAATGCGCGACGGGCGCGGTCTGCAACTTCATCGACAGCACGCTCAAGGGCATGAAGTGCTACGCGACGACTTCGCTCGGATCTGCCTGTTCTACGCCCGGATTTGGCGATTGCGCGGCGGACGCCACCTGCGTCTACACCGACAACCAGGGCAGCAGCACGCAATGCGTCAGCGCCGTCGGTCCGGGCGGCACCTGCGACGTCATCAGCGTTGGCCTCTGCACTGCGGGCTACGGCTGCGTGCCGGCCAGCGGCGGCAGCGGCTACCAGTGCCTCGCGGACGTTCCCGCCGGCAGCTCCTGCGGCGCGGGCACGGGCGGCTGCGCGACGGGCAGCGATTGCGTCTACGACAGCTCCGCCCAGGCCAGCGCGACCTGCCAGGCGGCGGGCCAGATCGGCGACGCGTGCGGCAGTTTCGGCCAGCCGGGCAGCTGCGTCCCGTGGGCGACCTGCACGCCGGACAGCAGCACGACCGGCGCCGCCAACCACTGCCGCGCGTTTGGCGTCGCGGGCGGGGAATGCGGTTACAACATCGGCCTTTGCGCGCCATTTCTCGCGTGCAGCTTCACCGACGCCAGCCAGACCGCCATGACGTGCCTGAAAGCCGGCGCCTGGGGCGACACGTGCGGCGCGGGCGTAGGCGGCTGCCTGCCGGGCTATGCGTGCTTCCTCGCAGCGACCGGCGACGTGACCGGCACGTGCAAGGATGAGTGCGCGACGCAGAACAAGTACAGCGACGGCACCTGCGATACGTGCCTCAAAGTCGACCCGGACTGCCTCAAATAGCGCGGCTGCTCTTATGGAATCTCGTGCATCCCATACGGCGGATTCGCGTTCACGATGCGGTTGGGCGCGCAGGTAATCGTCACGTCGGCAAATTTCCGGGTCGCGTGCGTGCCGTGGAGCACGTACTCGCCGGGCGGCACGTTGGTCCACAGGATGCCGCCGTCATCGGACGATTCCGTCAGCTTCGGATCCGGTACAACCTTGGAATTGAAGTAGATCGGCTTGGCCAGCGTCGGCGTTGCGGTCGCCACGACGCCCGCCACGCCGTGCGCGCCGTGATCGCGGAACTGCTCGTACGTCATGCCCTGGATGACCTTGTCGCTGCTTGTCGTCACGACCTGGCACTGCGTCGTCTTGGGACCAACGCCCACCAGCGACGCCAGCAGGAAGAACGTGTCGTCATCGGGCGTCTGGAAGTGGACGTGATCCAGATCGGCGTCGTTCGGATGCAACGTGAACGTCTGCAGGTAGATCGTGTGGAAGCCGGTCTTGACGATGAACGGCGTGACCTTCTGGGTGTCCGCGGTCACTTCGACGGAAAGGTCGTAGTAGCCATTGGCGTCCGTCGTCGTCGTGAACTGCGGCAGTTCAGCGACCGAAATTGTCGCGCCGGCGATCGGCATCGGCGTGTTGAACGTGTAGGCGACGCCTTTGAAGTGCGTGACCGGCGCGGCGGTATTCGCGGTGCTGGTCGTGCACGCGGCGAGCGACGTCAAGGCGACAAATGCGAGGAAAGAGCGCGAGAACATGGGGCCTCCTGATGGCAAACCCCATGACTCTAGCAGCGCAGGCTACTTCTTGCCAAACGGCCACCAGCTACCGCCCGTGGACGCAGCCGGCTTGGCGGCAGCTTTGGCTTCGCGGCATTTGCAGCGGCGATCAGCGGGCACGTCACTGAGCACCTGCTCAATGTGCGCGCCGCAACCGGCGTAAGTAGGCTTGCCACAAGAAGAACAGGTAACGCGACGGCACATGGTTTTCTCCGGGGAACTAGCGTGTCCCAAAGATTCTGAGCCAGATGCCGCGGCAAAGGTTCGCGGCGCACGAATACTATTCACGCTGACCGACGTCCGCGATCCGCGGGGTGCCAAGGTCAGCATGTCGCGTTGCGGTTGCTTCCGCGCGGGTAGCAACGGACAATGATCCAGAGGAGGCTGCGACGTGAAGCGACAAATCGGAGCGATGGTGGTGTGGGCGGCGCTTGCCAACGGCTGCAGTACGGCCAATGAGGCGGGCGGCGGCGCTGTTGTCGACGCGACAAGCGACGTCGGCGGCGATGCGGGGCTGGGCGACAGTGGCTGGGGCGACTCTGCCTTTGGCGACACTGGCTCGGGCGACGCCGCATCTGGCCCCGAAGTGACGACGCTGGACCACTGCTCGGGCGCGACGGCTGGTGACGGCACGTACTGCGCGGC
>CAINLT010000322.1 GCA_903850505.1 uncultured Myxococcales bacterium
ACAACGGCAAATTACAGCGATCTGAACCCGCCGGGCTCCGCGGGTCGGCCGACGATGCTGTTCGTGGCGACGCACGACGGCCTGCTGCACGCGTTTCGCACGGACCAGAACCCGAAGATCCTCGTACAGGACAACCTCAAGGCGGGCGATGAGATGTGGGCTTGGTTGCCCAAGTTCGAGCTGGGGCGCATTTCGCAGATGCGCCTCGTGACCACGCCGAACTCCTCCTACCTGGGTGGCTCGATTACGACGGGACATGTCCTTCTTTCGCGGAGTTCCGCGTCGATCTCCGACGCCGCCAAGCAATGGCGCGCCGTGGTCGTCGTTGGTGCAGGCGAGGCGGGCGATGCCTACACCGCGCTCGACGTCACGGCGCCGGACGATCCGCGCTTGCTGTGGGAGATTGCTCCGGATCAGCACTGCTTCGGCAACGTGACGGTCACCGGCGTGACCGGCCCGAACTGCGTGGCGACCACCAAGTTCGCCGACATGGGCCGATCGACGGCCAAGCCCGTGATTGCGTCGCTGTTCTACGACAATGGCACGTCGCTGGGCGAGCGCGCCGTCGTGATCCTGCCCATGGGCAAGCCGGCCGCCGATGCCGAGGCGGACAACCTGGGTGTGGAAGGTGCGGGCAATCGTGGCGTGATGATTGTGGATCTTGCGACCGGCGATCTCGTGCGCAAGTTCGTGACGACGGACCTCGTGCTCGACGGCGTAACGACTCCGGTACCGGATCGCGCGCAACTGGGCAATTTCTGGGCGGAAGCCGCGTGCTTCGACAACGCACCGGGCCACGTGGTCAACCGCTGCTTCCTCGGCGATTCCAAGGGCGTGCTGTGGCGGCTGGACCTGGCGTCGACCGATCCGAACAATTGGAAACTGCAGTTCTTTTTTGACTCCTACTGGGGGCCGGACACCGTCCCGACCTTGCAGCTGCCGCTGACCAGCACCGACCGCGTGCCGATCCTCGGGCCGGCGAGCATGGCGAGCACCGCGTCGGCGCCGGTGGGCTTGCAGCCCGGGCAAAGCAGCAAGATGACGATGGTGTTCGGCACAGGCGGCGTGGATCGCGTGGCCACGCCGACGCGCAAGAGCATCGTGTATTCGCTGGCAGAAGTCTTCACTGCGCAACCCGACGGCACGCCGAACCCCTTGCCGATTGCCAAGCGCGTCTGGCTCGCGGCGCTGGACGACTACGAGCGCTACGTCGGACCGCCGCTGATCTTTGCCAGCGACGCGTACTGGGCGACCTACAAGGTGCTGCAGGACGGCGCCTGCGACGTCGGGACGGCGCGCTTGTGGGGCGTGCGCTTCGATCGCACCCAGACCGCCTCCGATCCTACCAGTCTTTCTGGCGTGTTTCCGGACAGTGCGACGCCGGCGTTGGCGTCGGCCAACCACACCTTCGTCGAAGTCGGCGCGTACAAGCCGTCGCCGGTGGACGTGCAGCCCGTGCCGTCCTGCGTGGCTGGCTGCGCGCCAACGGATGCCAACTGCGCGATGGCCGCGGGCGGCCAGCTTGGCGGTGCCAAGCCGAAGTACCAGATTGGCGTGGCGGTTTCCGGCAATGTCCAAGGCGCGTACCAGACGCCCAAGGTGAATACGGGCACGCAAGCCTCGGTGGGCACCATCGTCAAGGACATCCCGCAGCCGAAGTCGGCGGCGACGGTCACGGGCTGGGATTTGCTGCTGGATTGAGCACATGCGGAAGGTGGGTAGGACGATGCGCGGCTCGCTTGTGCTCCTCTGCGGTCTCTTCGCCGTCCTGGGCTGCGGGCGCGGGGAGTGGCGCAAGCCGTTGCCTCCCGCCGCCAGCAGCAGCAGCAGCGTACCGCGCCACGCGGAGGAACCGGCGCTCTGCCCCGGCGGCCTGCTGTGTGAAAGTCGAACGTTGTTGATGGGCTGGCGCGTGCCGATGGGCTGCCGCACCTCCGTGAACGGGCGCTACGTCGCCGCGTGCTACCTGCCGGATGCGGCGTGGCCGAAGGT
>CAINLT010000323.1 GCA_903850505.1 uncultured Myxococcales bacterium
GACGGCAACTTCTGCACGGTCAGCGACGTCTGCACGGCCGGCGTCTGCGGCGGCACGCCCAATGCGTGTGACGACGGCAACGCCTGCACCTTGGACAGTTGCAGCAACAACGCGTGCGCGCACAGCAACACCGTCGACGGCACGAGCTGCGGCACGTTTGACGGTTGCACCGGCGACTTCTGCACTGCGGGCACGTGCCTGAAAGCGTCCGACCGGTTGTGGGAGAAGTCGATCGACGGGCCGAGCAGCACGGACACCTTCGCGGGCGCGGCGCGCACGAGCGACGGCGGCTTCATCCTCGCGGGCGAGACCGGCGTGGCCAACAACGGCCAGAACGGCTGGCTGGTCAAGCTCGACGGCGGCGGCACCCAGAAGTGGGCCAAGAACTATGGCGGCGCCTCGGAAGACCGTCTGCGCGGCGTGGTCGCCAACGCGGATGGCAGCATCACGGGCGTGGGCGCGCACGGCGGCAACGGCGGCGATGGCTGGTTGTTGCAGGTCGACAGCACGGGCACCAGCAAGATCGACGCGGTCTTTGGCTCCGGCAACAGCGACCAGTTCCGCGGCATCGCGGCGGCGCCGGGCGGCGGCTGGATCGTCGTGGGCAACAAGTCCGTTGACCAGTTTCCCAACTTCTACACCGACGACGGCTGGCTGATGCGCTTCGCGGCGGACGGCGGCACGACGTGGGAGAAGACCTACGGCAGCGGCCAGGCGGGGGACGTGCTCTACGCGGTCGTCGCGCTCGCCGACGGATCGTTTGTCGCCGCAGGCTCACGCGGCTTGAACGCCGGCTTTGGCGCGGGCTGGCTCCTGAAAGTCGATGCCAACGGCGCGCAAGTTTGGAGCCGTACGTACAACCAGAATTTCGGCGTGGACTTCCGCGGCCTCGCAACCGACGGCGCGGGCTTTGCCATTGTCGGCTCAACAACCGGAAATAACGGCGCGGACGCGTTGCTGCAGTTCGCCGGCGCGGACGGTAACGGGACCGACCTGCGCACGTACAACAAGTCGCCACAGGACGCGCTGTTTGGCATCTCGTCCATCCCGACGGGCGGCTTTCTCCTCGCCGGCCAGCAGTCCGGCGGCAACGGCACCGCGTGGTTCATGCGCACGGACAGTTTCGGTGACGAGCA
The DNA here is from genome assembly GCA_903850505.1 of uncultured Myxococcales bacterium. Taxonomy (GTDB): domain Bacteria; phylum Myxococcota_A; class UBA9042; order UBA9042; family UBA9042; genus CAIYBN01. Next base: position 1,137 of record CAINLT010000323.1, read on the forward strand.
GTGGAGCAAGACCTGGGGTGGCAACAACAACGACGCCGCGCTCGCGGTCGAGGTCGAAGCCGATTTCACCGCCATCGTCGCGGGCGTCTACAGCAGCGGCAACAACGTCGGCGACGGCTTCGTCCGGCACATTGACCTGTTTGGCAACGCCAGCTGCGCCGCGTCCGGAACGTGCATCAGCAAGCAGCCCAATGACTGCGACGACAAGAACCCGTGCACGCTGGACCTCTGCGGCGCGGGCGTGTGCTCCCACAGCAACCTCGCCAACGGCACGATTTGCTCCGCCGCCGGTGGCCAATGCGACAACGGCGCTTGCGTCCCGAACTGAGCGAGTTGCCTCAGCGTTCGCCGCGGATCGCCGCGACCGTTCGCCGGGCCTGGGCGATGCGCCAGCCGACATCCTGACTCGCGCGGAAGACGTGGTTCTGCAGCGGCGTGAGGATCTGTCCGGTTTCGTTGGCGAAACAGCGCGTGTCCTCGCCGAACAGGTTGCCTGCCGCGAGCGCGTGGACGCGGCAGCCGCCGCAGTTGTGGCGCAATTGGCAGCGGCCGCATTGGCCGTCGAGCTGGCGGTGGCGCAAGCGGGTCATCACGTCGCCGAACCACATCGCGGGCAAGTCGTCGACGTGGCCGACGCGGTAGCCGAGGGGCCGACACGGATAGACGTCGCCGTCGACGTCGATGCAGAAATGGTTGCGGCCGGCGACGCAGCCAGCTTGCGCGTGCGCGTACACGGGCGAGACCGAGCAGTGCACGGGATCCTCGATTCCGACCGTCGACGCGCCTTGCCAGGCAATCGCCCACTCGGCCAACTGCCGCCGTTGCGCTGGCGTAATGACCTGCAGATCCGCTCCGCCGCCCACCGCGAAAACTTCGCGGATGTGGAAGTGGAGCTGCATCGCGTCCAGCCCGGCGACGAAACCAAACAGCGACGGGAAGTTCTTGGCGGTCACCGTGATACTGACCGTGAGGCGAAAGCCCATGTCCGCCAGCATATGGAGCGTCTGCATCGCCTTGGCGTAGGAACCGGAACCGCGCACGTCGTCGTTCAGCGGCTCCGGATCCTCCAGGCTGATCTGCACGAACCGCAGGCCCGCGTCCCAGAGTTCCCGCGCCAGTTGCCGGGAAAAGCGCGTGCCATTGCTGAACAGCAGCGCGTCGCCTTCATGCGTCTGGAGCACGTGCTCCACGATGTCGACGAGGTCGCGGCGCAGCGTTGGCTCGCCGCCCGAGAGGTGAATATCCGGCGTCACGCCGAGCTGATGGCCCAGCGCGTAGACGTTGTCGATGCGCCGTTTCACCTCATCGGTCGACGGCATGGCCAGTGAGGGATGATCGATGTCATAGCAGTGCGCGCACGCCAAATTGCAGGCGTGGAGCAAATGCATCTGCACGGAGAAATACTCCGGGATGATGGCCTTGGCGAGGCGGGCGTCGAGGGACGTGGGGCGCATGTCAGGATCCAGCGCGCAGGTCGCGCCTGAAGAGGCTAACGCACCTGCGCACTGGAAACTGTCAGCAAACTGTCACACGCGGTGGTTCAATACCAATCGCGGACGATGGGATCGCGCCGCGGCGCCGCTTCACCGCGCTGGGTCTCAGCCGGCAGGCGGGTCTCCTGCGGGCGCTGACGCGGCTGGCTGTCCGGACCGCGCGGCTGTTCCGGCGGACGCTGCTGCTGCTGTTGCTGCGGCTGCTGCGGGCGATTCGGCCGCGGACCGTCGTTGCCGCGCGGCGCATCGTGTTGCCGCGGGGCGTCCTGACGCGGACCGTCATGCCGCGGACCGTCGTTGTAGCGACCGCGCGATTCCTGACGCGGCCCCGGGCCATTGGCCGGACGCTGCTGGTGCTGCGGATGCTGGCGCTGCTGCACGTGGTGCACCGCGGGCGCGCTCGGGCTACGCGCGGAAGGCGCACCCGGGACAAACGTCTGCGGCGGCTGGTGCATGGAGCGGAACGGATGGTCGGTGACCACCGGAATCGCCTTGCGGATCAGCTTCTCGATGTCGCGCAGGAACGGCCGCTCTTCCATCTCGCAGAACGCAATGGCGATGCCATCCGCGCTCGCCCGCGCCGTGCGACCGATGCGGTGCACGTAGCTGTCGGAGATGTTGGGCAGGTCGTAGTTGATGACGTGCGTGATGCCGTCCACGTCAATGCCGCGCGCCGCGATGTCCGTCGCGACGAGCAC
>CAINLT010000324.1 GCA_903850505.1 uncultured Myxococcales bacterium
CAATCCCTGGGCCGTCGCCTTGCGCGCCGTCCTGGTGCGCGACCACCGTCGGCTGACGGCGATGCTGGAGCAGAGCAGCGCCGGCAGGTTGTCCTCGACCTTCCCTTGGAAGCACGTGTTCTCGCGACTTCTTGAGGAGTCCTTGGACGGTGAGCACTGGTCCCGGAGCAAGCTCGAAGGCTTGCGCATCGGGCTGAGGCTGGGCGGCGGCGCCGTGAAGGACGTGCACGCACTGAACGACAAGCCGGAGCAGGTGCTCTGCCTCGCAAAGGCGGACGACCGGTGCCGCTACTCGATGTTGCGGGAGGTCGACCTGCTGAAGACCGTCGGCAAGGCTTTCGGCAGCCTGGGGGCCCGGCTGGGCGTACCACAGGTGCTGGCTTGCGGCATCGCGGACGTGAACGGCCAGCAGCGGTTGGGCTACGTCACAGCGCGTTGCGAGCCGTTCCAGGACGCGCGGGCGCGGCGCCTGTCCACGGCGGCGGACTGGGTCCGGGCAGCACGCCAGGTGGCGGAGGCGCTCGGCCGGCTACACCACGTTGGCTACGCACACGGCGACGTGAAGGCGGGCAACCTTCTCTTCGCTGCTGATGGCCGCGTGACGCTCGGCGACTTCGGTGCGGCGGCGCTCGTCGGACCGGACGGTTTCGCGCCCTCACCGGAGTGTTCGCAGGATCACGCTGCGCCGGAACAGCTTGAGCGAGGCTTGGTCTGTTGCGCCTCCGACGTGTACGCGCTCGGCCGCCTGTTGGAGCGGGAGCTGGGCAGCGCGGCCGACAGCCCAAGCCGCCAAGACGCGCGTCCACGCCATCGCAAGTTGTGGGAGTTGATCGATCAATGCCAGCTGCGGATCGCTACGCAGCGCCCGGCAGCAGACGACGTTCATCGCGTGCTGGACGAGTGGCTGACCGGCGCCGGAGGGGACGCGCCGACCCGCTTCAGCGCTGCAGATTCACAGGCCGCAGAGACAGTTGCCAATGCTTGTCGCGCTTGGCGGCGCCAGCCAGACCAGGAGATGCAGACGCGTCTGACCGCAGCGGCGCGCCAGGTGCGCGTCGCCAGGTTGGCGCCGAATGACGCCGTCTGGGTCGAGGCCGCCCGGTTGTGGTTGAAGACCGCCAAGGTCGTCGTGACCGAGCGACTCGTGCAGCCGTGGACGGCTGAGACGCCGGACCGGGAGGCGCTTCTCCTCGCGATGCATGGCCGGCGCGGACAAGGCGACAACGACGGGCGACGCGCCATCGACGAGCTTGTGCGGGCTCTGCAGCGAGCCCCCGTAGACCTGTCTTTGTCGCGGATGAGCGCCTTCCTCACCTGGGCTGACTACGAGGCCGTGGCCAAGTCGGTGGACCGTTGGCTGCGAGCGCAGACGTGCCGGGCAAGTGCCGCCGAGATCGGCAGGCGAGTCGCGGATCTTGGCGGGCTGCGCAATGCCCTGGAACACGGGCCGCACGCAGGAACACGGTTGGCCTACGGTCGCATAGATGGCGGCACCGTCCTTCTATGCGCGGCGGACATCGATCACGTGGAGGCCGACGTGCTCGAAATGGCGGGATGGCTTCACGCCGGCTGACGCCGAGTCGGACAGTCGCGCACGCCGCGGATCCCATCTGGCGCGGTCGTTGCTGTGGACCAGATGGTGCGTCAGGGGTTGCCAGCGTTCGTGCCGATGCCAAGTCGCGCCGCCAGGTCCTTGACCAGCTTCACGGCCTCCTTGTCCATGCCGCCCGACATCGCCTCGACGCGCCGCACCGCATCTCC
>CAINLT010000325.1 GCA_903850505.1 uncultured Myxococcales bacterium
CGACGCCCGTCTTGATCACCTGCTTGATCGTCAAGACGTTCGGGCTGACGGCGATGTTGTTCGTCTCGTCGCTCTCGACCACGGTGTCGAAGAGATCCACCTTGGCAATCACGTGGTAGTCGCCATCCGGCACGTCCGGCAGCGCCACGCTGTAGTACAGCGGCAGCGTCGACTTGGGCTCGACCTTCTGCAGCGTCGAATTCGCAAGCTGCGTCAGCATCTTGTCGACCTGCGACGGATCGTCCGGTGCCTTGGTGGGATCGTAGTCCAGCTTGTCGTCCTTCGAGAGGAACACGCCGAACTTCGAGGACTTCGCTTCGCCGTCGCCGATGTTGCTGACCGAGTGGCTGTAGCCGAGCGCATCGCCCGGCGAGTAGGTCACGGCGCTGTTGAACACCGGCGCCGCGATGATCAGGTCGGGCTTGGCGGCGACCTTGGTGTTGACCTCGATCTGGCTGGTGCACTCGCCATCATTGTCCAAGCGATTGATCTCGTTGACAACCTTGCCGGAGTCGACGCGCACGAACAGGAAGTACGTCGCATCCGGCGTGCCCTTCGGAACCTGGAACACCACCGGCGGCAGCTTGCCCGGACCCGTGTCCGCGCTGTAGTCGAACACCGCCTGGGTGTCCTTGCCGCTGGGCATGCCGGGATGGTGGATCGTGTAGGCGACCAGGTCCGTCGCCGTGTCGATCGTGGCGTCCAGCGACAGGTAGATGGTCGTGTCGAACGGCACCGCGACTTCGTCGCCGTCGTTGGTGATCGTGAAGGTCAGCGTCACGTCATCGCCGGGACCGACGACCTCGGAGGAGAGCAGCGTGATGCTGCTCACCGACAAAGACGCAGGATCCTTGACGTTGACGCTGCCCGTTGCCTGCGCCGTCGCCTTCTTGGGGTTCTTGCGCCACGCGACCGTGACCTTGACCGAGTACGCGCCCTTGCTGTTGTAGGTGTGGTGGACCACGTCGCCGTTCGCGCCCTCGGGGGTGCTGAGATCGTAGGTCTCGTCCAGGCCGTCGCCGAAGTCCCAGGTGACGAAAACCTCCGTTTTCTCGACGCCTTCAATGGTGGCGGTGAAGAGCGTGTCCAGCGGAGCGTTGCCGGCCTGCGGCGCAACGTCGAGCTTGACCGTGATCGTGGGAATCTTGACGATCTGCGTGTCGATCTCGCCAGGTGTGTCGTCGGCGCTGTCGCTGCCTGCATCGGCGGCGTTGCTGCTGGCGGTGGCGCCGTTGCCGCAACCGACCGCGAAGGCCGCAGTTGCGATCAAGAGCACTCCAACCATGCGATGGAACGAGAGAAACGGACGATGCATCGGGCTGACTCCGGCGGAACGGGACGCACAAGAACGCGAAGACACAAGCGCACATACGGAGATGCGCACTCCGAGGCGCACAGGATCGGGCGGCCCGCGGGCACCGCACACTGCGGACAACATTAGGGTTCGAACGCAGGCTCTACGCCCAGCCGTCAAGCAGGCGAAAACACAACCCCCTAGTATAGCTGGCGGCGCCGGGTAGGTCCAACCGCGATCTTGCGGCCCCTTGCCGGGCCGGGCATCGGGGCTATGCTGCGCCCATGGATGCCGTCGCCCATTTGCGCCTGCACACGTCGGAGGCTTGCCAGGCCGCCGTCGACGTCGTGCGTTCCCTGC
>CAINLT010000326.1 GCA_903850505.1 uncultured Myxococcales bacterium
CAGCAAGCCGGCGGAGGTGCCCGCGCCACGCGCTCCTCCCGCAGTCCGGGATTTTCCCGCTGCGCGACGTCAACTTGGCGATTGAACGCGTGCGGCAGAACCAGGTGTGTTACCGCGCGGTGCTGGTGCGCGAACAGGAGGTCGCGGTTGCACGCCCTACTTGAAGACGATCTGGACGCTGGCCTGACCGGTCCACACGGCCGTCGCCGTCACGGCGGCGCCGCTGGTGCTGGACGCGCCGCTGATGGTGCAGTTGCCGCTGGCGCCCGGCGTGCAGTCGCTGCAGGGCGCGCCGTTGCAGGTGGCGCCGGTGTACGCATCGACGGAGATCGTGGAGTCGGTGATCGCGGCGGCTTCAAAGAAGCAGCCCTTGGCGATGCATTGGCTGTCGCTGTAGCAGCTGCCCGGCATGGCGTCCGGGTAGAACACGGTGCCGGTCCAGCCAAAGTCGACTTTCTTGCCGGGCGCGACCAAGGTGACGATCGTCGGCTGGCAGGCCACCGGCGGGCAGCCGCAGCCTTGGGTCTGCAGGGCGCCGCAGGTGAATGCGCACGCTTCAAGCGACACGACATACGGCTCGCCTTCGGGGCCGTTGACGGCAAAGCCCGGATTGAACTGGCAGTTCTGCATCGGCGGACCGAGGTAGATGTTGTTGGCGGTGTTGTTGAGCACAACGATCGAGGTGGGCGACGTTGTGGGAGGCGCCGTGAAATCGCTACAGGAGGGACCACCGTCGGCCCCTGCCTGGTCCTTGACGGCGTCGGCGGCCGCGTCGGGCACGTCCTGGCTGGCGACGTCGGTCACTGCATCGGCAGCAGCGTCAGAACCCGCCACGTCAGCACTCAATGTGTCGTCCAGAGCAGCGTCACTGATTGCGACGTCGTTCTTCGCTACATCGGAATCGCTGGCAGCGTCTGTGCTGATTTGGGCGTCGTCATCCGCCGTCGTGTCGGCCGCGGCGCCTGCCGACGTTGTGGCTGCACATCCGGCAAGCGCGATGGCTGCAAGGAGATAGGCGATCGGACGGGCATTTTGCATGGCTGGCTCCGCGGGCGTTGACGTGTCCATCGTGCGGGTTGTCGGGGCGAATCGCAAGGCGACGTGCGCGGGTCGCAACGCGGGAATTTCACTTTCCGCGCATCCCGGGTCATGATCTGCGCGACGTCCGATGAGCCGCATTGGCGGTGCTCCGGACGGACTGCTTCGCCAATCCCTACACACCCCGGAAAATCCGGTGCGTTGTGTGCGGCTCGGCTCTGTCGGGCAAATTGTCAGGCGGAACAAGGCAGTTGTCGGCGGTCGCGAAAATCGACTCGCCCATGTCGTTCAGGAGTCCCACATGAAGAAGTTGACGTCGTTCGCGGTTGCCCTCGGTCTGGCAGTTGCCGCCCCCGCCATGGCACAGTTGCCGACCGCACCCGCCGCACCGACCATCCCGGCTGCGCCGATCGCCGATGCACAGAAGGCCGCTGAAGCCACGAAGGCTGACGCTGCGAAGGCCGTCGATGAGAAGAAAGCGGCCGCCAAGAAGGCCGCCGAAGAGAAGAAGGAAGCCGCCAAGAAGGCCGCCAACGACAAGAAAGAAGAGCTCAAGGCCAAGGCCGACAAAGCCACCAAGTAGGCCCGATGCGACGCGGGGACCGTCAATCGCGTCTCCCGCTGGCACTGCCCGTCCACGTCCGGCTTCTGCGCAACGCCGTCAGAGGCCGGACTGGCGGGCTCGCCCAACCGCAAGGCGCGGACCCGGCCGATGCCGCGCGACGTCCTGCGCTACTGGACGTTGCACGTCAATGCGGCGACCTGCCCGCACTGGACCGAGGCCACGACGGCGCCGGTAACGCGCGCGCCAAGGTACGTGGTCGCGCTGCTCTCTGGAATGATGAACTCCGGAATCGTCAGCGTCGCGGTCGCGTACGTGGCCGAGCTGAGCGTCGCGGAGGGCAACTTCTCGTCCCAGACCGACGCGGTGGGCGTCGTTGTCAGCGTTCCCGCAGCACCGCAACCGGCAAGCCCGCCGAGACACTTCACGCCGCCGAACGCGGTCATGTTGGCGATGCAGCCCTTGTCTGTGGCGGTGGCGATGGACATGTCGGTCGTGAAATCCAGCTGCGTCGCGTTGGGCGTTCCCGTCGTGCCCGCAGGGGCATTGATGCTGCAGGTGTCCCACGTCAACGTCGTGCCGACCACGGTGCCCGTCGCGATGGGCGTGCAGTTGCGCTGCAGGATCGGCGAGCCGTTGTTGAGCGCGAGGCAACGCGTCGCGGGCGCAGTGCAGCCAACCGTCGTGGTCTGGAAGATGCCGGCAGTGCCGTCGATGGCGATGGTGACGTTGGGTCCGAAACCGGTCATCGCCAAGTTGGCGCTGTCGACGGGGAGATACAGCTCGATGAGGCTGACGGCACCCGCAATCGGCGCGTTGCCAGCGGCGTTGGCCGGGTAGCGGATGCGCGCCCAGCCCTGCGGGTACCCGGCCACGGTGAGCGGATCCGTCATCGTCGTGTAGGTGGGCGTATTGCCGTACGCAGGCGTCAACGAATGCGAGCCGACGGCGACGGTCTTGTTCACCGTCAGCGCAGCTTGCGCGTACACGTGGAAGTTGCCGTACTGCGTGGCGCCGGTCGCCAAGTGGTAGACCACGTCGCAGAACACCGGGACCGCCGTGCAGGTCGGCGCAGCGCCCGACCAGCCCGCGACCGCGCAGGTGCGTGTCGCCGAGCCGGTCATCGTCGCGTTGGCGTTGCAGGTGTACGTCGCGACGCCGTTCAGCAGCGTGTTCGGCGCGACCGCGACGGTGCCATTGGCCGGGTTGGCGAGCGCGCCGCAATCGACGACGCAGGTCGGCGGTGTGGGCCACGTGGCGTTGGCCTGGCACGTGGCGGTGGCGGCCCCGACGATGCCATAGCCCGCGCTGCACGCGTAGGTGACGGTCGCGCCAAACGTGGTGACGGGCGCCGTGGCGGTACCATTGGTCAACGTCGGCGTGCCGCAGTTGACCGGCGCACACGTCGGCGCGGTGCCGGCGAATGTGCCGTTGGCCTGACACGCGCGGCTCGCGCTGCCGGTCACGGTGTAGCCGCTGTTGCAGGCATACGTGACGTTGTTGCCAAACGTCGCGCTGGATGCCGACACGGTGCCGTTCTGCGGCGCGACTGCACCGGAGCACGTCACGGCGCCGCAGGTCGGCTGCGTGCCGCTGAACGTGCCGTCCGCTTGGCAGGTGCGCGTCGCGCTGCCGCTCGCCAGCGAATAGCCGCTGTTGCAGCTGTAAGTGACGCTGTTGCCATAGGATGCGCTCGTCGCCGAGACGCCGCCATTGGTCGGCGCGCTGACGCCGCTGCTGCACTGCACGGGCGTGCCGCAGTTGGTGCCGCCATAGCCCGCCGCGCACGCGCACGTGTAGCCCGCGCCGACCACGGTGCAGACGCCGCTGTTGAGGCAAGGGTTGGGCGTGCAAGGCGTCACGGTCGCGATGCACGTCGGCGCCGCGTTGCTCCAGGTGCCGGCCGCGCTGCAAGTCGTCGTGGTGTTGCCGGTGAGCGCGTAGCCGCTGTTGCAGCTGTAGGTGCCAATCGAGCCGTAGGTCGTGCTCGGAACCGTGACCGTGCCGTTGGTCGGTGCCGCCAAACTCGGGCAATTGACCGGCGCGCACGTCGGCGTCGCGTTGTCCAGCGTGCCCGCAGCGGTGCATGTGCCGCTCGCGCTGCCCGTCAACGTGTAGCCCGCGTTGCACGTGTACGTCACGGCGTTGCCGAACGTCGTGGACGGTGCGCTGACTGTGCCGTTGGTCGGCGCGCTGGTCGGGCAGGTGACGGGCGCGCAGGTCGGCGCGCTGCCGCTGAACGTCGTGTCAGCCTGGCAGGTCCGCGTCGCCGATCCGCCATTGCCGGCCAAACTGTACCCGCTGACGCAGCTGTACGTGATGACCGCGGGGTAGCTCACGCTCGCCGCGCTGACGTTGCCGTTGGTGGGCGCAGTCGCGCCGCCGCAGGTGACAGCCGCGCACGTCGGGGCGGTGCCGGCAAACGTGCCATTGGCCTGGCAAGCGCGCGTGGCGCTGCCGGCGAGCAAGTACCCGCTGTTGCAGCTGTACGTTACGTTGGCGCCGTAGTTGGCGGTCGTCGCGCTCACGCCGCCATTCACGGGCGCGCTGGCGCCGGAGCAGACGATGGGCGTTGAGCAGTCGGTGCCAGTCCAGCCGGTCGTGCAAGCGCAGCTGAAACCGCTTGGCCCCACGGGCGTGCAGGTGCCGCCATTCTTGCAAGGCGCGCTGCCGCAGCCATTGACGACCAACGTGCAGACCGGTGCGGCGTCAGACCACGCGCCGTCCGCTTGGCAGGTGCGCGTTGCCGTTCCCGTCAGCGCGTAGCCGGTGTTGCACGCGTAGCTCGCGGCGCTGCCGAAAGTCGTGGCGGGGACGCTGATGGTGCCGTTGGTCGGCGCAGCGAGCGTGCCGCACGAGACCGGCGCGCAAGTGGGCGGCGTGCCGCTGAACGTGGCGTTGGCCTGGCAAGTCTGCGTCGCGCTGCCGGTCAAGGTGTAGCCGGTGTTGCAGGCGTAGGTGATGGACGTCGGATAGGCCGCGCTCGATGCGCTCACCGTGCCGCCCGCGGGTGCGACCGCGCTGGTGCAGACGACCGCGCCGCACGTGGGCGCGGCGCCCGTGAACGTGCCATCCGCCTGGCAAACGCGGCTGGTGCCGCCGCTCAAGTTGTAGCCGGGATCACACGCGTAGGTGATGGCGTTCCCCAAGCTGGCGCTCGCCGCGCTGACGCTGCCGTTGGTCGGGCCAGTGGCACCCGCGCAGACGACCGGCGTCTCGCAGTTGACGCCCGAATAGCCGGCGAGGCAGCCGCAGATGTAGGCCGAGCCAGCGCCCGGCGTGCAGGTCCCGCCGTTGGTGCAAGGATTGGGCGTGCAAGGTGTGGGCGCGAGCGTGCAGGTCGGCGCCGCGGTGCTCCAGGTGCCGCTGGCGGTGCACGTCGTGGTCGTCGTGCCGGCCAACAGGTAGCCGCCGTTGCAGCCATACGTGGCGGTGGAGCCGTACGTCGTCGGGCCGGTGACGGAGCCGTTGGCGGGCGCCACAAGCGCGCCGCAGTCGAGCGGGTTGCAGGACGGCGCGAGGCCGCTGAACGAGCCGTCTGCCTGGCAGGCGCGCGTCGCCGTGCCGCTCAGGAGATAGCCGGCGTCGCAGCCGTAGGTGACGCTGCCCGGATAGCTCACCGACGCGGCATCAAGCGAGCCGTGCGTGGGCGGGGTCAAGCCGCCGCAGCTGATCGCCGCGCATGTGGCGGCAGCGCCGGACCAGGTGCCGTCGGCAAGACAGGTGCGCGTGGTGGCGCCATTCGCGAGGTAGCCGGCGTTGCAGCTGTAAGTCGCCGTGTTGTCCAAAGTCGTCGCGCCCGCGTTGACGGTGCCGTTGGTGGGGTTGGCGAGGGCGCCGCAATCGACCGGCGCATTGCAGTCGCTGCCGCTCCATCCGGCGCTGCAAGCGCAGGTGAACGTTGTCGCGCCCGTTGCCGTGCAGCCGGTCGCGTGGGCGCTGCACGGATTGCCGTCGCAGCCGCCGGTCGCGACGATGCACGTCGGCATGGCGCCGCTGAACGTCCCGTTGGCCAGGCAAACGCGCTGGGCGTCGCCGCTGCCGATCTGGAACCCTTGATTGCACGCGTAGTTGACCTGCCCTTGGTACGTAACGCTCGGGTCGCTGACGGTGCCGTTGTCGGGCGCAGCCGTGGTGCATGTGACGGGATTGCAGAGGGGCGCCGCACCGGCGAGCGTTCCATCAACTTGGCAGATCCGCGTTGCGGCGCCGACCAACAAGAAGCCGTCATTGCAGAGATAATCGGCTTCCGCGCCGTAGACCGGGTTGGCAGGCGCGACGCTGCCGTTGGCGGGCGGATTGCCGGCTGGGCACGTGATGGGCGCGCATGTTGGCGCCGCGCCGCTCCAGGTGCCGTCAGACTGGCAAGTCCGCAGGCCGTTGCCGCCGTTGCCCGTGAGCGCGAAACCCGCGATGCACGCATACGTCGCGGTGCCGCCGTTGGTGGTGCTGCTCACGCTCACGCTGCCGTTGGCAGGGGCGCTGAGGGAGCCGCAGTCGACGGGCACGTCGCAGTTGGCGCCGGTCCAGCCGGGCACGCACGCGCAGGTGTAGCCGGGCGAGAGGTCCGTGCAGGTCGCGCCGTTCTGGCAGGGCTTGCCGTCGCAGCCGCTGACGGCGTTGCACGTCGGGGCGGCGCCGCTCCACTGGCCATTGGCCTGACAGGTGCGGTTGGCAGCGCCGTTCAGGGCAAAACCACCGTCGCAGGAGTAGCTCGCAGTGCTGCCCAGCAGCTTGGACGCCGCGGCAACATGGCCGTTTGTCGGGGCGGTCAACGCCGGGCATTCGATGGGTTCGCAGGTCGGCGGCGTGTCCGACCAGTTCCCGTCCGGTTGGCAGGTCAAGCTGTCCACGCCGATCAGCGCATAGCCGGACTCACACGTGAACGTGACGCTCGCGCCGGCTTTGACCGTGCTCGCGGAAATCATCCCATGCGCAGGCGCGGCCAACGCGGGGCAAGCCAGCGCGACAATGTCCGGCTCGACGTCAATCGGCGGCGGCGTGTCGGGCAGCGCATCGACCAGACTGTCCGGCGGGAGCGTGTCCAGCAGCGGAACGTCGACAAGCACGCCATCCGCGGGCGAAGTGTCGCTACCGGTCACATCCGTCGCGCCCAGACTGTCATCCAAACCAGCGCCATCGGCGGTCGTGTCGAGCGGAACGTATCCGGGCCCCACCGCCACGTCATCGCCGCAGCCGCCCAACAAAACCAGCGCTGCCGCTGTGCCCAGACAAATTTGTGCCAATCGCGTGATGCGCATTATCCATCCCCTTTGCCACCTGTGGCGGCCCCCGCAGCGATCGTAGGCGAGGCGGCAAGCCGGTGCAATCTCACGCCTTCCCGGCGCGGATGCGCGCAATTGGCACCGGGACGCGAGCGTGCGAGGCCGCGGGGCTTAGCGCGCCCGGCATTTCCCCGGCAAAATCGTCTTGTTCATTGGAGTGCTTACACTTCTACACGAACTGCGGTGCAGCGGCAGGGGTTGCGGTGCCGCGCGGGGTCACACGTTCAGTGCGATGCGCGCCTTTGCGTGGCGCCCGCACGCGCGAGATGTGGCGCCGCAGCGGGGCCGACGCACAAACCGCCAGCCCCGCTGCGCACCAACGACTTACTTCTTGACGAGGTTCGAGATCACGATGGTCGGCGTGCTAATTACGCCGCACTTCTCCATCGTCTCCTTCAGCTTCGGGTTCTCGATGAACGCCTTGGCCGCCGCCTCGTCCTTGGCCGTGAAGGCAATGTACACCAGGTTCGGCTTGGCGATGTCCTGCGAGACGTAGAGCTCCTTGAAGCCCGCCTTTTTGCGGTTGGCCTTGTCGCTGTCAAAGCCCTTCTTCCACGTCGCGAAATCTTTGACTTCGTGGGAGACGCTGACGACGACGTCGGCGAAGGCGGTCGAAACGGTGAACGATGACATCAGGATGGCAGCGATCAGGGTGCGCTTGAACATGGAAACTCCTCGGGACAATGATGCAAATATCGCTCACGGCGGAACCCCACCGCAGGGCGCGCCACACAGCTGATTTACATGCGCCAAGCGTGCGGGAGAGCCTGAGGGGTGTCAAGGTGGTCCGCGGAACTTGTTGCTGGGAGGAGTTTTCTGCCACTCCGCGCCAAAGTTGGTTGAGGGTGGCGGTGAGCGTGGTCTTGGCGGTCGGTTCAAACGCTTGCGTCTTGTCCAAGGCGAAGTCACCCAGCGCTGGCGGAACCACGATGTCCGGATTGCCGCTGTCCGGCCCGACGGCGTCGGCATCAGCGCCGGTAAGGTCGATGCCCGCCGCGTCCGCGCTGACCGCGGTAGCTGTACAGAACACCAAAAGCAAAGTGGACAAAAAAACAACCGCGAAGACTGGAGCCCATGGACCGATCCGATTTGTCGGCGGGATTTTCGCCATTGTGACTGACCCAGAAGCGTAGGGAAATATCGCAGAATCGGCAAGCACGCAGGAATTTTCCAGTGCGATTTTCA
>CAINLT010000327.1 GCA_903850505.1 uncultured Myxococcales bacterium
CGCAGAACCAGATGGCGCTGAAGAAGACGGACGACGCGATGGCGACCGTGGACGCGGCGATCAAGGCCAATCCGGCGAGCCGGCAGTTGATCATGGTGCGGGCGGAGTTGCTGCGCGCGTCCGGCAAGCTGGAAGAAGCGGCGGCGGCGCTCAAGCCGTTGACTGAATCGGGGCCGGATGCGGAGCGCGCGCGGTTGCTGCAGGCGCAGCTGTACCTGCAGAACCACGACGTGGAGAAGGCGCTGGCGCTGCTGGAGCCCGCGCTCAAGGCCAAGCCGACGGATCGCGAGACGATGATGCTGCTGCTGATCGCGTACGCGGTGGGCGAGCAAGGCGAGAAGGCGGACGCGCTGGCGACGACCGCGATCAGCCAGAAGGTGCTGACGGCGATGGACGTGGCGGGCGTGTGGCTGCAGGTGCAGCAGCCGGAGCGGGCGCAGAAGCTGCTGGAAGGGCTGATGGCGACGGACACGCCGGACGCGGATCAGGTGACGCTGCTGGCGATGCTGTACTCGGCGTCGGGCAAGAAGGATGAGGCGCTGAAGCTGCGCGATCGCATGGCCAAGAAGGCGGGCGACAAGGGCGCGGCGATCAAGGACTCGGTCGACAAGGGCTTGGCGGCGGCGGAAGCGGAAATGGCGCGCGTGAAGGCGGCGCAGGAAGCCGCAGGCAAGCAGCCGTGAGTACGCTCGAATCACTCGCGGCTGTGTGCGCGGCGGCAGGTTTGCCGTACGCGCCAGAATGGCTGCCGCCGCTTCAGAAGCTCGCGGGATTGCTGGCGGCGGGTCAGGTGCGCAGCAATCTGGTGGGCGATGCGTCAGAGGCGGGGCTTCTGGGTCATGTGCGGGAAGCGCTGACAGTCGCCGCGGCGACGCTGGAAGTGCTCGGTCGCCCGCCGCAAAATGCCCTGGACGTGGGCGCGGGCGCGGGTCTGGAAGCGCTGACGCTCGCGATCATTTGGCCGCAAACGCGGGTTGTCGCAGTTGAGCCGCGCAAATTGCGCGCGGCGTTCATCGCGGAGACCGCTGAGGCGCTGGGGCTGCGCAACCTGGAAGTGATCGCCAAGTCGCTGCATTCCGCAGGTCTGCGGCAGGCTTTCCAGCTGGCCAACGCCCGCGCAGTGTGGCCGGTCCCGGAGTGGCCGGAGCGCGCGCGCAGCATCCTCGCGCCGCAGGGCGTCGTGGCCATCCATGCATTTGGCCCGGCCGCGACGTTGGGCGAGCGTCTGGACACGCCGGGTTGGCAGTTGCAGGCGACGCGTGACGTGCCTGGCGAGAAGCCGTACGCCGTTGCGCTCGTTCAGTTGGCCTGACCCGCGCATCTACACACGCTGATCAAAGTTCGTCGCGCAGCGCGTTCAGTCGATTTCCAGTCCCGACGACCGACCCTTGGGCGGCGCGATCGCCGCTGGCACGGGCGGATTCTGTGGTGTCTGCGCCGGCACTGGCAGGGGCACGGCCATTTGCGGCGCCACGCGCTGCTGCTGTGAGCCACTCGTCAGCCGCACTTCGTCGCCGGTATGCGCCGTCGCCCACACGTGTTCACCGTCCACGCGCAGCCGCGCCAACTCCGCCGGGCCACCGCGGCCCTGCAGTTCGCGCACCAGCGCCGGAAAACTCAGCTTCAGCAGGTTGCCCACCGCGTCGCCTGAATTGGCAGTTTGCGGCGCGCTCTCGCGATCCGGCGACCGCTCGCTGGGCCGCGCCAGAAGCGCTGCCGCGATGGCGACCACCTGATCGGGCGGCAAATGGCCGAGCCGCGCGAGAACCTGCGCCGTCGTGGCCTGCTGCTGCGCCAGATCGGCAAATTCCGTGCGATCGAGCCGACAGCCCACCAGCAGCGCGCCGGCAAAGCGCACGTCGCGCAAGTTGGCATCGCGCAAATCCACGTCGACGAGGATCGCGCCCTCAAAGTTGGCGCGCAGCAAGTTGGCGCCGCGCAGATCGACGCGGCAAAGCACGGCGTCGCGCAGATCGGCGTTGTCGAGTACCGCGCCGCCCTGGCGCGCGTCTTGAAAACGGCACTGCAGGATGAACGCTTCCGCCAGCACCACGTGGTTCAGATCGGCCTGCTGGAACGTGCAGCAGAGCCACTGCGCGCGGCGGAAGTTGCTGTTCGTCAGCGGCGTATCGACGAATTGGCAATCCTCCAGGCGCGCGCCCGGCAGCTGCATCTCCTGGGCCTGGCTCGCGGAGACGTGCCAGCGGCTCAGCTGCGCGTTGGGCCACCGCACCGCCCGCAACAGCACGCCGCGCGCCTGCACGTGGCTGGCCTGCAGCGCGTCAATTGCCAGCCCCGTCAGCCGCGGACCGACCATGCGCACGTGGGACATCGTCACCGCAGGCACGTGCAGGGGCGGCAAATCCAGGGAATCGATCGCGACGCGCTCCAGTTGCCCGTTCTGGAGGGCGAGGCGCAAGTCGGCGGCATTGGCGATAGTGTGCAGGTCGCTCATGGGACGCAGTGTAGCGCGACCCGGGCCATGCCGGAAGCGGTAGCGACTCCGACGCAGGCGCGCTATCCTCCGTCTCGCATGCTTGGCCAAATGCCGGGCGCGCGGCACACGGAGTCCCCCCTTGGCCACCAAACCGATCGAGCCAGAGATGCCGCATGCGCTGCCGCAAGCCCCGCGTGGTTTGCTGCAAACGCGGCCCAGCCAGACCAATCATCCGGTGGCGGCCGCCTATCCGCAGCCGACGCCCGGTCCCGTCACGCCGCGGTCGACGTCGCGAAGCGGTCTGGACGGGCTCATCGGTCAGGTCATCGGCGGCGAATTCGAGGTCGTGCGCGTGCTGGGTACGGGCAGCCACGCGGACGTCTACCTGTGCCGGCAGATCAGCCTGGGGAATCGGGAAGTGGCGCTGAAGGTCCTGAGCCGGCTGTACCTGACGCTGCCGGAGATGGATGTGCGCCGCGCGTCCCAGGCGCTGCAGCGGGAAGGGCAACTGCTGGGTGAACTCCACGCCGGCTGTTTTGTGGACGTGTACTGCGCTGGCGTGCTGCCGGACCAGCGGCCGTTCATCGCGCTGGAGCACGTGGAAGGCAAGATGCTGTCGGAGTTCATCGACAAGGAAGTGCGGATGGCGCCGGACGTCCTGCTCGACTTGTTGCAGCAGTGGGCGGACGGACTCGCGGAGCTGCATGGCCGCGGCTGGGTGCATCGCGACGTGACGCCGCGCAACGCAATGGTGGAGACGACGAGCTTTGGCACGCGGCGGCTGATGACCTACGATTTTGGCACGGCGACCGCGATTACCGGCAGGCCCGACCGCTTCCGCATGGGCTGGGATCGCGATCGCCCCGCTGGCACGGCGACGTACATGAGCCCCGAGCAGGCCAGCGGCGGCGTGGTCGACGGCCGGAGCGACCAATTCGCCTTGGCGACGATCGCCTACGAACTGCTGTGCGGCGTCCACGCGGTTCGCGCGGAAGGCACGAGCGCGGCAGCGGTCCTCCAGTACCTCCGCGGTCAAGGGCCGATTCCGGTCCAGCCGCTGCAGGAACTGCGCCCCGATCTGCCCGCGGCCGTGTGCAACGTGATCCACGCCGCGCTGGACCGGCTACCCGAACGCCGGTTTGACGACGTGGAAGCGTTTGTCCACGCGCTCGCGACGGCGTTCCAGGACTACACGCCGCAGAAGCCCAAAGCGGACGGGTTCCTGGGGCGGCTGTTCGGGAGCAAGAAGTGAAGGCTGTCCTGGCGTTCGTTGCTATCGCCGCGCTGGGGCTGCTGACGCTCGCGGCGCTGCTGCAAGGGCTGCGGATGCTGCTGGCCATGCGCGACGCCCGGCAAATTGAAGTTGCCTACGATGCGGAGCGCACGCGGCTCGCCGATGAACGCGATCGCCTGCTGAATCACCTGCGGGAAATCCGCTTTGACCGCGAGACGGGGAAGCTCGACGGCCGCGACTACCAGCAGCTCGCGGATCGCTACGCCAATGAAGCGGCGACGGTCCTGGATGCGTTGGAGCGGCTTGACGCGCGGCACGATCGGCTCGATGGGGTGCGCGCGTGAGCCCGGCGCGTCGGCTCGGCGCAATTCTGCTGGTCCTCGCGTGGCTGGGCGCGCTGCCGGCGCACGCGGTGGAGCTGCCGCAAACGCCGACGCCGGTGCTCGCCATTGCCGCGCTGGCCCTGGACGTGCAGGTGCAAGCCCGCGTCGAGGAAGGCCGGCTGCTTTTTCAGGAAGACCTGCGGTGGACGCTGCCGGAGGCGCGCGGGCTCGTGCGGCTGGATGGCGTGACGGTGCCGCTGCTGTTCCCCGCGGTGGGCGATCCGCCGGTGGTTGTCGATCGCGGCATTCTCCCGCCGACCACCCAGTCCGTGGAGATTGAGGCGACAGGCGCGCTGCAAGTGACGCGCACGGCGCACAGCCTCGTGCTCAAGGGCACTGTCGATGCCGGCAAAACCGAGACGCTGCGCGTGCGTTTTGCCCTGCCGCTGAGCGCGAGCACGCTGCGCCTGGGTTTCTCTGGCCACGCCGCGGGGCGGACCTGGCTGGCGCTGGCGATGGTGGGCAGCCCGCCCGTGCGTTTGACGCTGGCGCTGGACCAGCCGGGGCGATTGACGCGGTTTGAGGAAGGCCGGGAGCGGCTGGTGGGCGCGAGCCTGGCGCAGCCGCTGGCGCAATCGGACGTGGCGACGGTGACGATCGGCGATCTGCCGACCCCGGCGCGTCAGCCGGCGCGGACGCTCGCGTGGCTGGCCGGCGCGGTGGCGTTGACGGGGCTGGCGAGCCTGGCGGCGCGGCGCAAATCGGGACGGCCGGAGCGGACGACATGACCCGCCTCCTCGCTGAAGGCGTGGGCTGGGCCGTCGATGGGCGCTTCGTGCTCGTCGACGTTGAACTTGCCCTGCAGCCCGCCACGCTGACCGTGCTGACCGGTGAGAACGGCGCGGGCAAATCGTCCCTCCTGGAGATTCTCGCGGGCACGCGCACGCCAGCACGCGGGGCGGTCAAGCTGGATGGCGTGCCGCTGCCGGAGATCGCGCCCGCGCACCTCGCCCGGCGGATTGCCCGGCTCGACCACGCGCCTGGGCTGTACCTGGAGCTGTCGGCGCTGGAGAACGTGCGGCTCTTTCACGCGCTGCTGCATCCCGGTACTGCGGTGCTGGACGCGGCGGCGCTGTTGACGGACGTTGGCCTCGCGTCGCGCGATCACATGCGGCCAGTGCGCGGCTTTTCACGCGGGATGCTGCAACGCACGGCGCTCGCCCGTGTGCTCGCGTCCGGCGCGGACGTGTGGCTCCTCGACGAGCCGTCGACTGGTCTCGATCGCGCGGGCTGTGCGCTGCTGGCGGACGTGCTCCAGCGCGTGCGTGCCCAGGGCGCGACGATCCTGCTCGCCACCCACGATCCGGCGCTGCTTCCGCTGGCCGACCGCCGCCTCCATCTGGACCACGGCCACCTTCAGCCGGCGCAGGTGGCCTAGATGCTGCTCCGCCTCACCTGGTTGCTGCTGCAGAAGGACCTGCGCGTCGCCGCCCGTTCGCGGGAAGTCTTTGGCTTTATGCTGCTGTTTGCCCTCCTGTGCGTCGTGGTCTTCGCCTTTGGCTTCCTGCGCGAAGGCGAGGCGGCCGCGGCGCAAGTGCCCGGCGTGCTGTGGGTCACGCTGCTGTTCTCCGGTACCGTGGGCCTGCTTCGCCTGTTTGCCGCCGAGGAGGAAGGCGGCACGCTGGTCCTGGCCGAGCGCACTTTGGCCGGCGCGACGCCGTTGCTGCTGTCCAAAGCCTTGATGCAGCTGCTGTTTTCCGGCGTCACGACGCTGCTGCTCCTGCCCGTCGTGCTTGTGTTCTTTGACGCGTCGCTCGCGCAGCCGGTCCTGGTGCTGGCGGCGCTCGCGCTCGGGCTCGTCGGCCAGGCGATGCTGGGCGCGCTCGTCGCGGCGCTGCTGGTCCACGTGCGGCTGCGCGAGGTCCTGCTGCCGTTGGTGCTCTATCCGCTGCTCGCGCCGCTCGTGATCGCGGGTGTCCGCATCACCGTGCTGACGCAAGCCGGGGCGCCGGCTGAGGCGCTGGAAGGCTGGCTCGCGCTCATGCTCGGCTTTGACGCGCTGGTTCTCGTGACCGCGCCGTGGCTGCACGCCCGCGTCGTCGAACTGTAGCGCCGTCATCCAGTTTGGCCCGCCGCGATGGCAAAATCGCCAGCGCTTTGTTACCGTCATCCGGCGTCGACGTTCCGACATCTGCAGTGGCATGGCCAAAATCGCATCTCCCCGTCCGACCGGCTTCCTCGCGCTCCTCAGCGTCGCCACGCTGTTGGTCCTGGCGGCGCTGTACTGCGTCGCGTTCGTCGCGCGGCCGGATGTCACGCTCGGCATCGTCCAGAAGATCTTCTATTTCCACGTGTCCTCCGCCATCGCGATGATGCTCTGCCTCTCGTGCGGCTCCATGCTCTCGCTGATCGACCTCTTCGCGCCGTCTGACCGCATCGACGCGCTCGCGCATTCCGCCATCGAGACAGGCCTCGCGTTTGCCCTCATGGTGCTGACGTCCGGGCCGCTGTGGGCGCGCAAGTCCTGGGGCGCGTGGTGGACCTGGGAGCCGCGCCTGACGCTCACCTTGATGCTCCTGTTGCTCGCGGCGGCGGTGCTGGGCATCCGCTCGATGGCCGCCGACGGCACCGGCCGCAAAATCGCCGCGGCGTTGGCGTCGCTCGCCGCGCCGGTCGCTTACCTGATCCACGTCGCCGTTGAGAAATGGGGCGGCACGCATCCGATGGTCCTCAAGGGCGGCGGCATCCAGAGCCCGGGGATGCAGCTGACGTTCCGCGTGGCGATGCTGGCGATCCTGCTATTTGCCGCGACGCTGTGGACCCTGCGGTTTCGCGTGCTGCGGCTGGAGCAACGTCTCCACGCGCTGCGACTGGAACTCTCCGCCCAGGATGTGCGCAAACAGCGCCCAGGAGCCCCAACATGAGGCGATTTGTCACTGCTGCAGCGGTCTTTTTACTGCCGATGCTGGCGTTTGCGGACGCGCCGCCCGAGGACCTCAACCGCTTCAAGGAAGAGCCGGTGTCAGGCGGACTGCTGCTCATCGCCGCGTATTTCGTGATGTGGCTTGTGCTCGCCGGGTACGTGGCCCGCACGGCGCTGAAGCAGGCGCGGCTGGAAGCGGAGCTGCGCGCGCTGGAAGACCGGCTGGACGGCAAGTCATGACCTCAGCGCACCTGTTTTTCATCCCGGCGGTCCTGCTGGCGGGCGCAGCTTTTGGCTACGTCATGGGCCGCAAGCTGCTGCTGGCCGAGCAGGACGAACAGCGGCGGCAGGACGAGCGGCGCGCCAAGCGCCTCGCCGAAGAGAGTCAGCGCACGGCGGGGTGACCGTCGACGCGCAATTGCCGCAAGAAATACGGCGGCATGCACGCGCCCTGGCCTTGCGGTCCGCGGCTGCAGACAAAATCGGCGCGGCACGGCGTTTCTGCGGAACAACTGCGGACAAGCACATCGATCGCGGTAGCCGTTACGCAGTCGGTGAACGGCTTGTGCTGCGCGAGGCAGCGGTTGAATGGCGTCAGCTGCGGAATACCGGCGCACGTCGTGCCGTCCGGTGGGTTGGCGCAAGCGGCGGCGCAGACTCCGGCGGGAAAGCCGGCGGTGCTGCTGTTGCAGAAGCTGCCCGTCGGGCAGGGCAAGGCGGTGCGGTGGCTGATGACGTCGCGCTCGGGGTTGGCGTTGCTGCGCACTTGCCCGGCTTCGCAGACGCTGCCAATGTCGCCGGCCTCGGGCACGCAGACGCCGAGTTCGTCGTCGTCGATCTGCACGCACCGGAGCTTGGCGGTCGGGAGGTCGATGCACGCGGCGAAACCCTTGTCGCTGAGCGTACACGGGCCGTTGGGCAGCCCCATCTCCAGCAAGTCGGCTGCATCCAGCCGCCGCGGGGGCGGCATCTCCGGCCAGCGATCCATGTCAGCCTGCCGTGCCGCCACCTCGTGCGCCAAGTGCGCTGAGCGCCCGACGGCCAGTGCGTCCAGCCGCTGCGCCGCCGGCTGCTCGCCCAGCAGGTGAAAGCCCGCGAGGCTGTTGGACTGATGGCATCCGGTACACGACATCGCATCCAGCCGCCGTAGGAACGCGGCCGGCGTCGCCATCTGCGGGAATTTGCGCAGGTCCAGGTCGGCCAGATCCGCGGGCGAAAACAGCTGCTTGAACGGCCGGTTCTGAAGACGCGCCAGGCCGCGCGGCGCAACCGAGGTCGCCGCGGTCGCGAGGAATTCGTCCGGGAGAACCGCCGTGCCCGCGTCGATTGCCGGCAAGTGCGCCGGCTCGCGCAGCCACGCGAGCAGCCGCGCGCGCAGCCCCGGATCGCGCTGGAGCCGCGCCACGTCCGGCTGGTTTTCCATCGGCGCTGGCGCAAAAGTGCCGTCCACTTGGCGCCGCAGCACGCGCAACAGATACGCCGCGTGGCCGCCCAGATCCGGCTTCACGGTCGACGGCCAGCGCACGCTCTGCAGATTCACTTCCACGGCGAGCAGGTTCTCCGCCGTCAGCAGCGCCGGCGCCAGCGCGCTCTCCGGTTTGCGCAGGAATTCCGGGTGGCGATTGGCTTGCCACGGCCAGCGCTTCCACGCTTCAAAGCACGTGCCCGGCTGGCGAAACACCACGTTGACCGTCATGGGCAGCCGCGACGCATCATCGCCGCGCTCGTACGCCAGCCGGTAGATCAGCCGCGTCTCGCCGCAGCCGTCGGCGGCAAAGGCCGCGCGGTCGAGGCGATTGACCACGCCGACGAGGTCAAAGCGGGCCTGGCGCGCGGTCAGCCAGCGGACGTCAAAAAGGCGGTGCGTGAAGCGGATGCCGACGCCGAGCTTGCGGTCGGCTTGCTTCTGCGCCGCGAGCGCGTCGTTGATCAGCCGGACGATGCTCGCCCAGCCGACCGAGCGGCCCATTTCCGCGTTGCTTGCAGCCTTGGCGCCAAAGGCCACGCTGCCGAGGTCCAAGCCATCTTGCTGCAAGTGCGCGACGGCGCCCGGTGCGTCGATCACCACATCGCGGTGCGAATCGGCCGGTTCCGCCCACGCGGGCAGCGCCAGCAGCAGGCCGCAGAGCATCGCCATCGCTGTTTGCCGCCTCGCCATGGCGCGACGCTACGCCGCCGCGCGTCCAGCCGCAAGCCGTGAAGATTTTGCCGCCGCCGGGCGTTGATCCGGGATGAGCGGCAAAGACTTGACCGCGCGCTATTTTGTCGTCAGATCAGCACGCGGCGCTCGCCGTTGGGGTTCTTATGCAACGTCTGCCTCTCACTTTTGCGCTTCTCGTCGTTTTCGCACTTCCGCACGTCGCTGCGGCGCAAGCCGGCATCGGTCCTGGTCAGGAAGTCGCGGACCTGAACGCCTACATCGCGGCGCACGAGGACGATCGCGGCCTGGGCGCCGACGTCGCCCGTGCCATGGAGCGGCTCGGTCGGCTGGAGGACGAACAGAAGCACCTGGAAGCCGCGGCGGCCGTGTGGAAGCGCGCGAAGCACTGGTTTGAGAAGCACCACTACGAGCGCAATGGCAGCCCGGAAGCGCATCTCGCGGCCGAGGCGACGCGGCGTCTGTTGGCGCCGCAGGTGGCGATGGCGGGGGACTTGCGCCTGCGCTCCACGCCGCAGTCCACGCCCGAGGCGGCAATTGCGGAGCGGGCGACGGAGCTGGACGAATTCCTGACGCACTATCTGGGCAAGCGTGCGGCCGCTTCCGCTGACGCCGTGCGCCAAGGCGGCTTGTTCAGTGAATTGGCCGCCGTGCACACCTACGGGGCGCTGTCGGAAACACGCGCTGCGGCGATGACGATCGCCAAGCTGGAAGAATACGCCGCGGGGCACCTCGCGACGCTGCCGATTCCCGACGGCCTGCAGCCCGCCGAACAGACCGCGCAGCAGGCGGCGGTGAAGCAGGCGATCGGCGATCTCGAGGGCCGGGCATTCACGGCGATTGAAGCGGCGTGGCTGGCGGGACCGGACAAGAAGAACGCCGACGCGATGGCGCTGCGCAAGCACCTGACGCGGCTGCGGCCGCTGAAGTACCCGCAACTGGAGGAGGCCGCGACGGACATGGTCAACGTCACGGCGGCGCAGGCGGAGGCCTCGCGGCTCGCCGGGCTGGCGCAGAAGACGGAGAACCTCGTGCTGCGTGTGAAGTACCTGGAGAAGGCCGTGAAGCTGGATCCGCAGAACCCGAGCTACCTCCAGCTGTTCCAGGCGGCCAAGTTGCAGGCGGGACAACCCTAGCGCGCCGCGCGCCGCCCGGGTTCAATCGCCGACAAGCTTCTCCACTTCCTGGATCGCTTCCTGCTCGACGCGCAGCCGCTCGTTTTCCGCCGCCAGCTCCGCCGCCGTCCCGGCCAGATCCAGAAAGCGCGCGCCCTGACGCAGTTCATCGATTTGGCTCAGCGCCGCGCCCGGCAGCACGCCCGCGTCAAACGCCTCGCGAATCCCCGGCGTCGCTTGCGCCAGCGCCGTCGCCTGCCGCAACAGGACGGCCTGTCGCAGGTGCGCCACCGCCGCCAGCAGCCGTTCCTGCTGCGCCATCGCCCGCTGACCGCGCGGATCCTCGGCTTCCGGCGCCTGCTGCCACGCGTGCACCATCCGCTCGCCGTCGGCGGTCATCTTGTCCAGCGTCGCAACCGCGGCCTCGCAATCCGGCGCGTTGAAATGCCGCCACTGCGCCAGCACTGGCTGCGCCTGGTTCTGCCACAGCGCCGTCGTCAGCTGCCACGCGTGGATCACGTGACTGTGGTATTGCGCCTCGGTCGCCTGCACGGCCGTTCGCAGCGTCGCCAGCGCCGGATGCTGCCCGCCGCCGGGCAGTTGTTGCGCCAGCCGGAGCCCCAGCATCCGCATTTTCTCGCGGGACGCCCGCAGCTCGTCCAGTCGCTGCTCCAGCGCCGCGCGCGTCGCCAGCACGTTGCGGGGCTGGCGGAATTCCCACTGCTCCGCGGCGATCGCCGGGCCAAAGATTCGCCCCAACAGCCAGCCGAGCGCGCCGAGCCCCAGCGTCAGCGCCGTGCCCACCACGCCGTCCGGGAAGGTCAGCAGCCACTGGCCGTGCAGCGCCACGGGCATCGCCAGCGCCAGCCCACCACAGCCGAGGAAGAACGCCGTGCGCGGGGACGTCAGCGCGCGGCCGATCGCGTACGCCAGCGCCGTGCTGGCGAGGACGAAAGTCAGACGCAGCGGTCCGGGCGCGCCCAGACGAACCGACTCCTGCCAGAACTGCCAGAGCAGAAAACCGCCGATCAGGCCAGCGAATCCGCCCAGACCCGCGGCCAGTTCACGCCACGGCAGACCACTTTCCTGTCGCATCCGGAGCCAGCGCGCTGTCGGCCACGCGATCCCGCACATCGGGCACTGTTCGGCGCGGAGGTCCAC
>CAINLT010000328.1 GCA_903850505.1 uncultured Myxococcales bacterium
CGTGAAGATGCCCGCCTCCGCGTGCACATCCATCGCCGACGTCGGCTCGTCCAGCACCAGCAGCGTCGGCTCGCCCGCGAGCGCCTGGGCCAGCAGCGCCCGCTGTTTCTGGCCTTCAGACAGCCGCTGCCATTGCGTCCGCGCCAGCGCCGTCACGTCGGTATCGCGCATCGCCGCCTGCACCGCCGGATTGCGCCGCGCCGCCAGCGGATCCAGCACGCGCCACCCGCGCTCCACGCCCATGCGCACGAGGTCAATCACGCGCTGCGGGACCGCCGAATCGATCTCGCTGCGCTGCGGGACATAGCCAATCGCGCCCGGACCGCGGCCAATCGTCCCCGACACCGGATGCTGGAGGCCCAGGATCGTGCGGAGGAACGTCGACTTGCCCGCGCCGTTGGGACCAATGACCGCCCACAGTTGGCCCGGCTCCACGCGCAGCGTCATCCGCGGCAGGATCGCGCGCCCCTGATAGCCCACTGCCAAATCGTCAATTTGCAACAACATCGCGTGGCGCTCCTAAGGCTGCAGCCCGGTGTAGAGCGCCTGCGCAAGCGCCTTGACGTGGTTCGCGTACGCCTCCGTCGGAAACCGCGCACCGCCCGGCAGCACGACGAGCTTGGCGTGGCCAATCGCGCCCAGCGTCTTGCCCGTGTTCTGCGGATAGAACTCCTCCTGCGCGATCACCGAGACCGCGGCGGTCTTCATCTGCTGCAGGACTTCCGCCACGTGCTGCGGATTGGGCGCGATGCCCGGACGCGGCTCCAGCGTCGCCACCTGATGCAGCCCGAGCCAATCGACCAGATAGACCAGCGAATCGTGGTAGACGACGAGATTGCGGCGCGCTGCCGGCAACTGCGCAAACCGCGCGCTCTCCGACTTGGCCAGCGCGTCCAACTTCTGCGCCAGCGCCGCGGCATTTTGCTGGAACGTCGCGGCGTGCGTGGCATCCAGCTTGGCGAGCGCATTGCCCACCGCGACGGCGATCCGCGCGCCCGCCCGCGGATCCACGAGGAAGTGCGGGTTGCCGCCGGGATGCACGTCCCCCATCGCCCGGTCAATCGGCCCTTTGGGAACGCCCAGCAGCCGCACCGACTGCGACGCGTCGACGTAGCCCGCCGTGCCCTTCTGGATCCGCGCGTTGCGGGACTGCTGCAGGAGCGGCGGCAGCCAGCCAATCTCCAGCTCCAGGCCGTTGACCAGCAGCAGATCGGCGTGGTTGAGCGTGACGATCAGGCTCGGCTTGGCGTCCGCGTAGTGCGGGTCCTGCCGGGGCGAAGTCAGCGCCTCGACTTGCACCAACGGCCCGCCCACATCCCGGGCAATCGCCGCGAGCGACGGCAGCGTCGCGACGACCTGCAAAGGCGCCGCGGATGCCGGGAACGCCAACAACATCAGGAGAAAGCTCAGCTTCTTCATGGTAAATTCCTAGTAGCTGTGCGCGCCATGGGCGCCAATCACGGTTTCAAGCGCCAGCATCCCGGCAAAGATAGGCTCCGCGCGCCACGCCGGCACGTCGACGGAGCCTTGCAGCCGCAGGCGGGCGAAATGGCTGGGGAAATACGTGACCTGCGCGCTGTATTTCTGGCGATGCCCGGTCCAGAGCGGATCCAGCGGGTCGTCCTGTACGCCCGAGCCCTGCTCTTCCCGAACGCCGATCTCCCAGCGCGGATTCAGTTCGGCGACAAGCTGCGCGTAGCCCGCCCAGTCGCTGAGCTGCTGACCCAGCCACTGGCGCTGCCGGATCAGGGCCTCCGCCTGCAGGGAAATCGCCAGGCGATCCGGATTGGCGACGGGCCGCCAGCGGACGTAGAGATCCGTGCCATAGAGCTGCGTGGAATCGGTTGCGGCGTTCGGTCCCGTGCCCTGCTGCGTGGACAGGCCCCAGTACAGGCTCCAATCGTCGCTCAGGGCGAAGAACTGGCGGATATTGGCCGTCCACACGAGATCAGCCGGCGAGCGCACCAGCTTGCCGCCCGGTGCGACGAAACTGCGACCGGTGTCCGGATCCGGATGACTCGCCGCCGCCCGCACTTCCAGGAACCACGGCAACGGCGCCAGCCACGCCAGCTCCGTACCCAAGCCGCGGCTGCCATCGGGGCCCAGCATCTTGGTCAGGGCAAACGGCGCGTCGACGAAGTGCCATGCGTGCGGATGCGTCGGATTCAGCCGGCCAAACGGATTGAGGAATTTGCCGGCGCGCAGCTGCAGGTTGCCCGGGAGCGCGGTCGACTGCGCGAACGCCTCCTCGAGCTCCACGCCGTCCTTGCCCCAGACGATGTTGGCCTGCATGGACAGGAATGGATCGACGTTGCTCTCCAGGTGCAGCTCGAGCTGCTGGAGGTTGAAACCGCTGCGGGTCGGATCGTGGCCGCCGGCCTGGAGGTTGTCGCGATCGCTGAACCACGCTGCGGCGCTGTCAAAGATCAGCGACATCTGCGGCATCAACGGCGAATCTGCGGCGACGGCGACATCCTCGACCGCCGCCGTTGCGTCAGCAGCGAGTGCGGCTTCCAAGGCCGCGCGATCGGCATCGGCGGCTGTGGCGGCATCCGGTTCCGCGACGGCGGGCGGTTCCAGTGCGTGCGCAGCGGGTACAAGGACCGCGAGAATCACGATTGGAAAGAGGCGCCAGACAGCGCGGGCGGGAGAAGAAATGGACACCATGGGCAGCACTCCGCGCATTCCAGTGGGGAATGCGCCTGAGCCGGCGCGCGCGCCGAGGGTGCACGCGCGGCCGGTCAAACCTGAACGTCGACGAGGAACGTGGACGGGGCGTTCAGATCGGAGGCGAAGTCTTGGGCGCTGTGCGCCACGTCACGGCCGGTCCGCGGAACAGCGGCGGGGCAAAACGCGCCGGGCCGCGCAGGACCATGGCGGTCAGTTCGTGCACGTGGACAGGCGGCTGGCGGGTCGTGACGCGGTCGCGAAACGCCGTGGGTGCGCTGCAATGGTCGTGGCCGTCGGCCGATTCCTGACCGTGCCAGTTGGCCTCCGGCGAGCCCTCGGTGTGCGACGGGCCAGCGTGGACGTGCATCCAATCGCCGTGCTCAGGGCACTGCGCGTGTGCGACCAGCGCAAAGTGGGCAAAGCCGGCAAGGTGCGTCAGCGCCAGCAACGCCACGACGCACGCCATCCCGATCCGGGAAAGCCGCCATGAAGTCAGCAGGTTGACAGCACCGTTGAGCATGCGCATCCGCGCCGGGTTCGGGATCCCGGCGGGAACCAGTGTCGCGGGTCCCGACTCAATCCGCAAGCGGCCACACCAAGGGGCGCTTGACCGACCGTCGGCATCGTCAGACGCTGACCCAGGGTAGCCCCGCCCTGCCGACACCCGCGGCCTGGCAAACATCAGGAAGCGCAAGGACTTGGCTGAGTTCGAAGACCTGCCGCGGCTACCCACGGTGGTGCGCGATGGCGGCGTTGCCGCGCCGACCTACCGTGAGGATGCGCGGTCGGCGCCACGAGGTGGAGCGATGTTCGGTCGATGGGCAGCAGGTTGGGCGGTCGCGGCGGTAGGCGGCGTGGCCGCATGCGGGAGCGCGGAGACGGCGGCGGCTTCGGATGTCAGCACGGATGTCCAAAGCGACGCGGCGGCGGGAACAGACGCTTCACCGGGCGACGCGGACGCGGCCATCGATGCTGCAACCGATGTGGCAGACGCGGCTGACAGCGCGGACGAGGCAGACGTCGCTCCGACCGCGTGCCAGCCGTACTGCGGGGCAGTCGGCACCAAGAGTGAAGCATGGTTTGGCGGCTGCACGCACACGTCGCTGACGGATCCAGCAACCGGCTTCCCAATGTGGGACCTGTGCGGCAAGTGCACCGCCGTGTGCAAGCTGGACGGCAGCAAGAGTGAGGGTTGGTACTCCAGTTGCACCGACAAGCTCATCCAGTGGGACAACTGCATGTGAGCGCGGACGAGAACTGGGTTGCGAATCCGCAGCGGTACGGATGAGTCCGGCACGCCAGCAATTGCCCGATAATTGATCACACATAGCCGCTTCTATTCAATCTGTTACGAATCGCAAACTCGCGGCAAATCAGATCATCACAGCAACATCGCTTGCACTGTCGAGATCGACCGTCCAATTCATCAAAACCGCACAACACACAATTCTTCATTTTGCAATCTTGCCAACTCGCAACATCTCGCTTTTGCGTATAAAGTTTGGTTTAGTGAAACAGCGATTCAGGCACTGTCGGCGGGTAATCCTTGTCATCACGGTCGTTTTCTCTGGATCTGCGGCAGCATTATCGGTAAACTGATGGCAACCAGCACCTCATGTGCAACAGGAGTATGAGTGAAATATACCATCATCATCATGGCACTAGCTCTGTCCGCCTGCGGAACAACTGTCAACAATTCTGCCATTGAATTGCATGACGACGCTTTCACTACTTCAACAGATGGGAGCACGTCCCAAGACGCCGGCAAGGATGCGGGCGCGTCTACCGATTCGGCCCAAGCGGATACCGCGATTGGCACCGCCGATGCAGATGGCGCCACTTCGGGCAAGGACGCTGCGGCGGAACCAACGCCCGATGCGGCTGCCCCGGGTACGGACGCCCAGATCGCCGCTGACACGCAGGTTGGCGCGGATGCGCAGGTCGCTGAAGATACGCAAGGAAGCGATGCTGCCGCGGCGGATGCTGTGGCGGCCGCGCCGGATACCGCCACACAGCCGAAGACCTGCTCCGTCGCACAGGACTGCCCGGGCGCCGCGGACCAGTGCGTAGCTGGCAGCTGCGTCGCGGCCACCGCATGCACTGCCAACAAGGCCTGCGCGCCCGCCGGGCTGGTGTGCGACAAGTTGGCCGGCCATTGCGTGCAGTGTGTCGCGGCGGCAGACTGTGCGAGCGGCAACGTCTGCCAGAGCGGCCATTGCACGGTGCCGCCCCTGGTGTGCGCCTCCTCCGCGGATTGTGTCGTGGGCAAAGTGTGCGACTTGAACTCCGGCGCTTGCGTCCAGTGCGTCCAGAACACGGATTGCGCGACGGGCGAGGTCTGTAACGCCGCCGCGTGCGTGACCGCTCCGTTGCCGGTTCCCACGCCGACTCCGACGCCTACGCCTGCACCTGCGCCGACGCCGAGCGCGTCGACGATTCCCCTGTCGGCGGCTTCCTGGGTGACCGAGTACGACGGCTATGGCTCCGTGACGTATGACGCGACGAACGGCATCTACCTGTCGCCGATGGCGTCCACGCAGCCTTCCGAAACCCACGCGGCGCTGACGCTGGCAGCGATTGCGCCGATGAAGGACTTCCACCTGGTCATCACCGCGTCGACCGACCAGCAACTGCGCACCGGCTCGACGCCGAACACTTGGGAGACGTTCTGGATTTTCTTCAACTATCAGCCGACAGCGACCGGCAAGAACACCAACTACTTCACGCTCAAGACCAACGGCGTGGAGTTGGGCACGGCAACTGACTTGCTCGGCCAGACGTTCCTGGACACCGGTTCGAGCACTGCCACGGCTGTGGGCGCGTCCAACACGTTCGACATCGTCAAGGTCGGCACGCACGTGAAGGTCATGATCAACGGAGCGACGGTCGTGGACTACACGGGGGCGCTGTTCGACGTGGCAGGCTCCATCGGGCTGTACACGGAGGATGCGCGGGTGCACGTCACGTCGGTCAGCGTGTCGGGCGTGTAAGTGCGATGGCGGCGGCGGCGTGGCGGGGTTTCAGTCCTGCCGCGCCGCCAGCTCGCCGTTCACTCCGCCAGCCGCCAGAGGACCGCCTGCACAACGGCTTCCGCGTCCACTTCGAAATGCCGGCGCAGCGCCTCGCGGGTGTCACTCAAGCCAAAACCGTCCGTTCCCAGTGACGTCAGCCGCCCCGCCAACCACGGCGCCACCTGATCGGGCACCGCGCGCATCCAGTCGGACGCCGCGATGATCGGCCCCGCCGTCCGCCCCAACTGCTGCACCACGAACGGCAGTTCCGCCTGCTTCCCGGTCTTCTGACCCACCCGGTTGCGGGCATCCACTGCCAACGCGTCGCGCCGCATTTCACCGTAGCTCGTGGCAATCCACACGTCCGCCGCGACGTTGTGCTCGGCCGCCAGCGTCGCCTGCGCCGCCAGCACGCCCGCCAGGATCGACCCCGAACCGAGCAACTGCACCCGCTTCTGCCCAGGCTTCGCGTCCGCGGCGCGGTACAGGTACAAGCCGCGCTTGACGCCCTCGGTCACGCCCTCGGGCATCTTCGGCATCACGTACGCTTCGTTCTGCAGCGTCAGGTAGTACAGCACGTTCTCGCCGCCCAGCATCCGCCGCAAGCCGTCGCGGATGAGGATCGCCGCCTCGTAGGCGAACGTCGGCTCGTACGCCACAACGGACGGATTGGTCGACGCGATGAGCAGCGAATGGCCGTCCTCGTGCTGCAGCCCTTCGCCGTTCAGCGTCGTGCGCCCCGCCGTGCAGCCGAGCAGGAAGCCGCGCGCGTTCATGTCCGCCGCCTGCCAAATCTGGTCGCCGACGCGCTGGAACCCGAACATCGAATAGTAGAGGTAGAACGGGATCATGGGCTCGCCGTGCGTCGAATGGCTGGTCGCCGCGGCGATGAAGCTGGCCATCGAGCCCGCTTCCGTGATGCCCTCCTGCAGGATCTGGCCGTCCTTGGCTTCGCGATACGCCATCAGGTACTCGGCGTCCACCGGCGTGTAGAGTTGGCCGACCGACGAGTAGATGCCAAACGGCTTGAACATCGCCTCCATGCCAAACGTGCGCGCTTCGTCGCAGACGATCGGCACAATCCGCTTACCCAAGTCCTTGTCGCGCATCAGGTTCTGCAGCACCGCGACCGATGCCACCGTCGTCGACACTTCCGCCGTACCGCTGCCTTCATAGAACCGCGACCACGCGCTGTCGCCCGGCACCTGGACCTGCACCTTCGCTTCGGCGCGCTGCGGAATCGGCCCGCCCAGCGCCGCACGCCGCTCGCGCACGTACGCGACCTCCGGACTCTCCGCGCCCGGGTGATAGAACGGCGCATCGTCCAGTTGCGCGTCGTCGATCGGCAGCTGCAGCGCCGTCCGGAACGCCTTCAGCTCCTCCAGCGCGAACTTCTTGTGCTGGTGCGTCGCGTTACGCGCCTCGATGCCTTCGCCCAGGCTGTAGCCCTTCACCGTCTTGGCCAGGATGACCGTCGGCTTGCCGGTCGTCTCCGTCGCGGCATGGAACGCCGAGTACACCTTCAGCGGGTCGTGGCCACCGCGGTGGAAGCGCTTGAATTCGCGGTCGTTCAGGTTGGCCGCCAGCTCGCGCAGTCCCGGATACTTGCCAAAGAAGTCCTCGCGCACCCAAGCCGGGTCGCTCGTCACATACTTCTGGTACTGGCCGTCGACAATCTCATTCATCCGCTGCCGCAGGATGCCGTGCGTGTCCCGCGCCAGCATCTCGTCCCAACCGCTGCCCCAGATGACCTTGATGACGTTCCAGCCGGCGCCGTGGAACGTCGTCTCCAGCTCCTGGATGATCTTGCCGTTGCCGCGCACCGGGCCATCCAGCCGCTGCAGGTTGCAGTTCACCACGAACGTCAGGTTGTCCAGGCCTTCCCGCGCCGCGAGTGACAATGCGCCCAGCGTCTCCGGCTCATCGGACTCGCCATCGCCGGTAAAGCACCAGACGCGCGACTGTGACGTGTCCTTGATGCCACGGGCGTGCAGGTAGCGGTTGAAGCGCGCCTGATAGATGGCCGCCATCGGCCCAAGACCCATGGAAACAGTGGAGAACTGCCAGAAATCCGGCATCAAGTGCGGGTGCGGGTAGGACGACAGGCCGCGCGCGCCCGACGGCAGCGGCAGCACCTCGCGGCGAAAATGCTCCAACTGCTCAACACTCAGCCGACCTTCCAGGAACGCGCGGGAGTAGATGCCTGGCGCGGAGTGGCCCTGAATGTAGACCTGATCGCCGCCTTCTGGGCGCGTGGGCGAGCGGAAGAACCAGTTGAAGCCGACTTCATAGAGCATCGCCGCGGAAGCGTAGCTCGACAGGTGACCACCGATGCCCGGGAACTGATGATTGGCGCGGTGCACCATCACCGCCGCATTCCAGCGCACGATGCGGCGAATCCGCTGTTCCATCGCCAAATCGCCCGGATAGGCCGGCTGCTTGTCGACCGCAATCGTGTTCACGTACGGCGATTGCACCAGGAACGGCAGCGCGATGCCTTCCACCTGCAGCGATTCATGCAACTGCCGCAGCAGGAAGTGCGCGCGCTCCGGCCCCGCCGCGTCAACGACGGCTTGCAGGGAATCGATCCACTCGCGCGTCTCGAGCGCGTCGGTGTCGTGGGCAAAAGGCGTGCGGAAGTCGGTCATGAAAACGTCCAGAAACGGCGCAAAAAGCCGCAGCGGCAAAGTGTAGGGGCAGACCTGCGAGTCGGCCAAGAATGGCCACACAAGTGCGGATTACTGCAGAAGATCCGCCATGCCGTAGCGACCGGCTGGCTGGCTGACGAGCCATTGCGCCGCCCGGAGCGCGCCTTGGGCAAATACGCGGCGGTCGCGGGCGTCGTGCTTCAGCGTCAAGCGTTCAGAGCCCCAGCCGAAATGCACTTCATGCTCGCCGACGATGTCCGCGAGGCGCACGGCGTGAAAGCCGATTTCCCCCTGCGGCCGTTCGCCGACCTGCCCGACGCGACCGTCCCGCCGCACGTTGGACAGATCCTGGCCGCGCGCGGCAGCAACGGCATAACCGAGCGACAGCGCCGTGCCGGAAGGCGCATCGCGCTTGCCGTTGTGGTGCGTCTCGACGATTTCCACGTCCGCTTCCACGCCCAGCACGCGAGCAGCGCGCGCGCACAGGTCCGCGAGCAGCGCGACGCCGATCGAGAAATTGCTGGCGAGAAAGACCGGCGCCTGGGAAACCGCGTGGCGCAGCGCTTGCTCGTCGTAAGCCGAGAGCCCCGTCGTCCCGAGCACCCACGGCTTGCGATGCCGCGCGATCCACTCTGCGACTTCCGCAACCGCGGCGCGATTGGAGAAGTCCACGCACACGTCCACGCTGTCAGGATCCAACGCGGAAAGCTGGATGCCGCCATCTTCGTCGGGCGCGACGACGCGCGCCGCGAGCACGAGTCCCGGTGATGCTTCCGCGACTTCGCACAGATGCCGACCCATGCGGCCGTTGGCGCCGATAATGGCCACGCGAATTGCGGTCATGTCAGTCTCCTCGTTTGCCCATCAGGGTCAGCTCATTCTTGTCATTGAAGAAGTGCCTCGCGAGGACATCGTAGCCCGCCGCAACCGCAGTCGCCTGCGCTGCGTCAACCGCCGGCCAATCTGGATCACCTTTGAACTTGATCTGCACCACGAAGCGCTCACACAGCCGATCCGGCAGCCACGCCGCTAGAAGTTCGCGCACCCGCTCCGGGAAAGCAATAATATCGCTCACGAGCCACGCCACCGGCTCCGGCGGCCGCCAGGCAAACGCGTCCACGCTCAGGAAGGTCACCAGCGGATCCGTCATCAAGTGCGGCGCGAGCGGCGCGCGGTCTACGGCCGTCACCTGCGCGCCATGTTGCAGCAGCACGCGCGTCCAACCGCCCGGACAGGCACCGAGATCCACGCACAGGTCGCCCGCGCGCGGCGCGGCATCCAGACAGGCGAACGCTTCCACGAGCTTGCGGTAGGACGAAGCTGGCGCCACATCGTCATCAGGAACGTCCGCGAGGCCCGCGGGCAGGGTCGCCGGCCACGTCGCGCCATCCTGCAAAGCATGAACCGGCGTGACCGAGTACCACACCTGCCCTTCGTCCAGCAGCACGAACTGCGCAAGCACCGCCAGTTGCCGACCGCCCGGAACGCGCCGCTTCAGCGCCCAGCGCGCGGTCGCCTTCAGCCGCTCCAGCACCGCTTCCTGGATCAAGTCTGCACGGCGGCGCATCGGCGGCTTGGGATTGCCCTTGAATTGCCCCGGCACGAGCGCGTGCAGGTCCCACGCGCCCGCATGAGCGTCGAGCACAGTCCGCAGCTTGTCGGCGATCGGCTCAGCCAGCGCGCGAATCGACGGCGCGAACACTTCCACGGCATGAGGCAGCACCTGCAGCGCATAGGCCGGATTGCCCGCCGCGAGCGGCAGATCGGCCGGCAGATCCACACGCACCAGCCCGGGCGCCAGCTCGCCCGCGCGCACGAACGGAATCCGCCGATGGCGCAGCTCCGCCACCAGCGTGGACTCATACGTGTGACGGCAAGTGAACAGCCAAGGCGCTGCCGGCGGAATGGACCCGGTCATGACATCCTTTGGCTGCGGCAATTACGCCGGCGGCTTGAGGCGCGGCAGCGTCTTGGCGAGGCGACCGAGCAGCGCTTCAATGTCCGGAATGCTGATGGCGCCGACCGAAAGTCGGTACCAGTCCTGCGCGTCGTGCGTGCCAAACGCGTCAAACGGCACGATGGCGAAACCCACTTCATCGAGCAGCCATTTGCGCACGTCGTCCGACGTGTTGAGCACCTTGCCGCCGTCGCGCCAGCCGCGCAGGGCAAACTCCGCGGACAGGTAGATGGCGCCCTGCGGCTGCAGCGCGCGCACCGGCAAGCCCATCTTGGCCAGCTCGCCGATGCCCTTGTACAGCATCGTCAGGCGCGTCTCCGCGGCGTTGCGGATGAACGCGAGGTACTCGTCGACCGCCTTGGTGTCGCGCAGGAGGTGCGCCGTGGCGACCTGCTCCGGCTTGGGCGCCCACGCGCCGACGTGACCGATGACCTTGTTCATCGCTTCAATGACGCGCGCCGGCCCGATCGACCAACCCACGCGCAGGCCAGTTGCCGCGAACGCCTTGGAAATGCCGTCGATGTACACGACGTAATCGGCCATGCCGGGATGCACGCGCAGCGGGTCCACGTGCTGCGTGTCGCCAAACGTCAGCATCCAGTAGATCTGGTCGTAGATCATCATCAGCGGCCGCTGGCCGGTGGTCTTGCGACGGTCGTTTTCGGCGACAATCGCGTCGCACACCTGCTTCAGCGTCGCCTCGTCGATGCACGTACCCGACGGATTCTGCGGGCTGTTCAGCACGATGAGCGCCGCGTCCTTGAGGTGCGGCTGGATGGCTTCCAGGCGCGGGAAGAAGTTGTCCTCGGGACCGACTTCAATCTCCACCGGCACGCCGCCGACCTGGTGCACGTAGTGGTTGTTGTTCCACGAAGGCACTGAATATAGGACCTTTTCACCCGGATTGACGATGGCCCGGTACGCGCCGTAGAGCAACGGCCGCGCGCCGCCGGCGATCAGGATGCGATCAAGGGCGATGTCCAAGCCGCAGCGCTCCTTGTACATGGCCTGGACGGCGGTGCGCAGCTCCAAAATCCCGTTAGCGGGCGGGTAGTTGCTGTGACCAGCGTGCAG
>CAINLT010000329.1 GCA_903850505.1 uncultured Myxococcales bacterium
AAGTACATGCGTTCGGCGAAGGCGGCGGAAGCCACTGAAATGCTTGACCTGATCAAGAAGGGCTCGGCTTCGTACTACACGACGCCGCGTACCGACAGCGCCGGTGGCCACATCGATTGCCACTTCCCGGCGAGCACGGCCATCACCCCGGTGAGCGGCACGGGCACGTCCTGCTGCAACGGCGTCGGTCCGGACTCGGACTCGGATGACCGCTGCGACGCCAACGCGTCGGATTGGGACAACAAGACGTGGTCGTCGCTGAAGTTCGCCATCACCGATCAGCACTACTTCCTGTACCAGTACCTGTCGAACGGCGGCTCGCTCGCCGGTGCGCTCGCCACGGGTAAGGCGCACGCTGACCTCGATTGCGACGGCATCGTGTCGACGTTCTCGCTCACCCTCAAGGGTGACCCGAACGCCACGCACGCTGAGTGCGACCAGGTCGGCACGGGCGCCATCTTCCGCGAGAACGAGACCGAATGATTCGGTAGCGTTCGCGGACGGTTAGCCGTCTAGTGAATCAGCGAAGGCCTCGGAGGAAACTCCGGGGCCTTCGTGTTTTTGCGCTGTTTCCGCGTCGAAGATGATCATCGCCTCCCACGCCCCGAGCGCGCGCGCGTTGGGCACTGGGCCATGTTCGCCGCGTCGTGTGGCGTAGCAGGACCGCCCGGCGTACGCGTGAAGGTCAAGCGCGACTTCGCGGTTCGAGAAATTCAGGAACACATCCACCGCGTGATCCGCCACACCCGCCAGCGACCGCCGGTAGGCGACGACGTCATCCGGGAGCGTCGGCATCTCGAGCCAGCTCAACGCCCCATCCTGCAACGCTGGCTCCGCGCGTCGCAGCGCCAGCAAGTGGCGGTAACACCAGAGCAGCGAATCCGGATGCGCCGCCTGCGCCGCAACGTTGGTCGCCGGACTGTCCGGGTGAATCGGCAGCCACGGGGTCGCCTTGTCCGGCGCAAAACCCGCATTCCGCGCCGCGTTCCACAGCATCGGCGAGCGGCACTCGTCGCGGTTCAGAAGAATGCCGCGGCGGCGAAACCAGCCGACCATCCACTGCGGGATCAGGCGAAAGCGCGCCGCCACCGGATCCAGACCCTCGTGGAGCGGCATGTCGTGATTGGGCATCCCAATCTCTTCCCCGTAGTAGATGAACGGCACGCCGCGCACGGTCAACTGGAGCGCCGCCAGCAGTTTCGCGCGCTCCCTATCGCCTTTCACACGGTGGATCGACCGCGGACGATCGTGATTGCCCAGCACGAAAGTCGGCGAGAACGGCTCGGGGAAAGCGTCTTCAAAACCGCGGATCATCTCGCGCACCGCGTGGCCGCGCAGCCGGGCGCTGAGTGTCTCAAAAAGGAACACCAGGTGCAGACCGTCCGCCGCCTCGCCACAGTAGCGCTTCAGCGTCTCCGCGTTGCCAAAAACCTCGCCGACGAGGAAGCGCGGCGGATCCGTGAAACCATCGACGACCGCGCGCAGCTCACGGGCAAACGCCAGCGTGTCGGGATGGTCAATCGTGTGGACGTGGCGCTGAAAAAAGCCGTGCGGGTTGGACTCTGACGGCGCCGGGCGCCAGGAAAACGGGTTGTCGGCGAACGATTCGTCCTTGAAGATCGCGTTGAAGATGTCCAGCCGCAAGCCATCGATCCCCGCGGCGAGCCAATGCCGCACGACGTCCAACATCGCGGTCTTGACCGCCGGATTGCGGTAGTTGAGGTCGGGCTGAAAGCCGAGGAAGCTGGCGAAGAACCATTGGCCGGTCGCCGGCGCGTAGTGCCAGCCGCTGCCACCGAGCATGGATCGCCAGTTGTTGGGCGGCGCCTTGCCGTCGGGTTCCTTGCCGTCGCGCCAGATATACCAATCGCGCATGGGCGCGTCCCGCGACCGCTGCGACGCGAGGAACCACGGATGCGCGGACGACGTGTGGTTCAGCACCATGTCCAGGACGATTTTCATGCCGCGCGCGTGCACGCGGTCGATGAGCTCGCGCACGTCGGTGAGAGAACCGTACTCGGCAGCGATGGCGTAGTGGTCGCTGATGTCATAGCCAAAATCCGCCTGCGGACTCTGGAAAAACGGCGAGAGCCAGAGCGTCTCGACGCCGAGCGCCTGCAAGTAGTCCAGCTTGTCGATGACGCCGCGCAGATCGCCGATGCCATCCCCGTTCGCGTCAGAAAAGGACCGGGGGTAGATCTGGTACGTCGTTGTGCGTTTCCACCAAGGCCCTTGTGTCTGCATATCAACTCCCCAAAGCGGGATGGCCGCCATGCGCTCGGGTCAAGGCTCAGCGGGCGGGTCAATGCGCAACACGCCGATCCGGTATGGCTTGGGCACCGGCTCGCAGTCGGTGTGCAGGTCGCCGATCAGGAACGCGTTGGCCACGACTTCGTAGTGGGCGAACGCCAGCGCCAGCCGCGTTCCCGGCGCCGCCTCCGCATACAGGTCAAAGGCCAGACTGGGAGGCGTGAAGCTGGTGCCATTCTCGATGCGCGCGGGAAGGACCAGATAGATGCGCCCCGATTCATGCCGCGCGTGGGCCCCTGGTCGCGCATTCACTGTGCCGGTCCCAGGGATCACGCGGGCGCTGCCCTCCACGTAGCGCAGGCCCGGCGGCACGACGTAGACCGTCGTCATGCCGTGAATGTAGTTCAGGCCGACGTGGGAGATGAGGCCCGAAGATTCGCTGTCGATCCGCACCGTAAACGTGCTGCCCGACGGCGGCGATTCCGGGAAGTTGGCGACGGCGCGGAAGACGACATCGTCGGGCCCGCGTGTGCAATTCATTGGCACGCGCACCGGGGCCTGAACGTCACCGCCAAGGAGCACCGCGGGTGTAGCCACCAGAAGTCCAGCCAGAACCGACGCAAGGGCAAAGTGTTTCATCGGTGCCTCAAGTCAGGAGGCGCTTTCCTCCAAACGTTGGGCAAGATAGGAGCGCCGGCGCGCGCGGCCGCTCAGATTCTGTGAAATTCGTCGCGAATGACAGCGGTCAAGGCACTGCTGCGACGCTGACCGCGCCTCAGCCCTGCCACACTTGCCAGCCAAGACGCAGGATCAGCGCGCCGACGACGACGATGAATACGCCGCGGACCCAGCCGCTGCCCTTGCTCAGGGCCACGCGCGCGCCAAGATAGCCGCCCAAGCCGTTGGCAACTGCCATGCCGATGGCGACTGATGGCAGCCAGCTGCCCTGCGCGACGAAGAGGACCATCGACGTCACGTTGGACGCCCAGTTGACGCTCTTGGCCAACGCGGAGGCGCGGAGGAAATCGAAGCCAAGCACGGCGACGAAGAGGAAGATGAGCAACGAGCCGGTTCCGGGACCGAAAAAGCCGTCGTAGAAGCCGAGCAGGAGCGCGATGCCCGCCGCGAGACTGCGCTGACGATGGAGACCAAAGCGCGGCGCGTGCAACTTGCCCAGCGCGGGCTTGAACAGCGTGAACGCCAGCATGACGACGAGCAGCCCGAGCATCAACGGCCGGAGGAACGTCGGCTGGATGCGGTAGGTCAGCCACACGCCCACCGACGCGCCCAGCGCCGACGCGAGCACGGGCGCGACCATTTCCCGCGGCGACAGCACGCCCGAGCGCAGGAACTTGCCCGCCGCGACCGTCGTCCCCGTGACCGCGACGAACTTGTTGGTGCCCAGCAGCGTCGGCAGCGCTGTACCCGCGGGCAGCCCCAGCATCAGCGCGGGCACCGTGATCAGCCCGCCGCCGCCGACGATTGCGTCGACGAAACCGGCCAGCAGCGCGGCGAGATTCAACAGCAGCAGGACGGGCAAAGTCGGCATCAAAAGGAGGCTGCCGACCAGGTGAGCGTGTAGCCGCCGCAGATGTTGACGGCCTTGGGATTGTGCGCGGTGACTTTGATCCACGCGGAGCCGCCGTCGTCGCCGGCGCCGAGGAAGGAGCATGTCGTGTTGATTTCAATCTTTTCCGCGCCAAGCCCGGCGTTGGCCGAGCAGCAGCCCCACATGCCGTTGGGACCGCCGGAGACCTTGCTGCCCGAGTTGCAGCCGACGATGCTGGAGTCGCTCGAGCCGTCCTTGCACGCCCAGTACATGCAAACGTCATAGTCGCCGGCCATCTGGTCGACGCGCACCGACGGGTAGATGTTGCAGAACGTGTCGTCGCTGGCGTTGAAGTTGAACCAGTCGACGTCGCTGCCGGGCGCGAGGAT
>CAINLT010000330.1 GCA_903850505.1 uncultured Myxococcales bacterium
CGACAATTCGCTGCTGCCGATTGCCTCGCTGTTCGGGGCGTTCATCCTGGTTTGGCGCGTGTGGCGGCGGCCGCGGCTTGTCGCCGAGCAAGGGCCGCTGGATCTGGAAGCGATCGCGACGGCGGGCGCTGTGGCCTTGCGGCCGTGGCGGCGCCCGGATTTCCAGTTGCCCCAGCCAGTGCCGCCGGCGCCTCCAGAGGCTGAGCCGGGAGCCCCGGAAGAGGCCGAGGAAATCGTTGACAGCGCGGCGACGCCGGACCTATAAGCCGCCATCCGCGTCCCATTCGCGCACTTTTTGCCATGCAGTCAAACGTCGTCCGCCTTCAGCCGCACCTGCTTCGCGCCGCGCACTTGCGCGTGCTCGTGGCTGCGGTTGATCAGGCGCAAATGGCCTTTGACGACGCGGAAGTGCTTGTTGCCGCCGGCCGATTTTTTGGCCGCGACGCTTTTTCCTCGGCCGACACCCTGCAGCACTGGCTGGACGAACACGACGCCCACGCGCAATTCCTGCCGTGGCTGCTGTGGGACGCCAATGGTGGCGCTGACGCGATCGACGTGCCGCAGCACCAGTTGGTCAAGCGCTTGCGCCGACAGTTCCGCTCGGGTCCGGAGAAGTCGGTGCTCAAAGCGCTGTGCGCGACCCGCCCGGATGTGTATGCG
Organism: uncultured Myxococcales bacterium; assembly: GCA_903850505.1. GTDB lineage: Bacteria > Myxococcota_A > UBA9042 > UBA9042 > UBA9042 > CAIYBN01. The sequence continues at coordinate 661 of CAINLT010000330.1, forward strand.
GTGGCGGCGGTCGACGGCAAGACGACGACGATGGAGCGCCTGCGCGATCGCGTGGAGATCGTGGTGCACGAGCCCGTGCTGCGGTCGATGGCCGCGGTGGGTGAAGTCTTTGTCGCGCGGGTTGTTGAAGTGGGCGGGCTGCACCTGCTCGACGCCGTTCATGCCAGCCTGCCGGCGATCTGCCGCCCAGCCATGTTGCGCGTCGCCAAGCGGCTGGAAGCGATGCCGAGCGAACGCCGCCTGCCGACGCTGTTGAACGCCGCCAGTCGCAGCCTGAACCGCGTGCGGCCGACGCCGACGCGCTTCGCGGGTCCCGCGGGGCGGATGCGTTGGACGATGGTCTTTGCGGTGGATGACGCGGAGCGGGTGCAAGAAGCCCTGCGGCGCGCGACGCTGGAAGGCCAACTGGCCCGGCTCGCGCCCAACCGCTTTGCCGTGCTCGATCCAACGCTGGGTCCGATTGGCGCGACGCTGCGGTTGTCAGGCACCCGCTTCTTTGCCGCGACGAGCGCGCCCGGCGGCGTGACCCGGCTGCGCAGTGGCCTGCCCCCGCTCATCGGGCTGCAGCCGCAGGCGACGCTGGTGCGTGATCTGGAGCCGCTGTTTGACGCACGGCGCCGCAGCGAATGGAGTTCGAGCGAGTTGCAGTCCGTGGCGCGCGAGTGGATGGGCGAGTGCCTGACCGCGTTCCAGGACACTGCGCAGCCCTGGCTTGACGGCGCGACACCGCGCGAAGCCGTGCGCACCGCCGATGGCCGGATTCGCGTCAAGGCGTGGCTGAGCCACGTGGAAGTCGTCGGCGAGGTGGCCGGACCGGGCTACAACACGGCCGTCCAGCGCCTGTGGCGCGAACTCGCGGACGCGTAGAGCGCCGCTCTGAAACCCGTACCGAGTCTGGCAAAGAGCCGCAAGCAGGCCAAGGCGGCCGGCGTGCGCAGCGGATCTGCCGCCGGGCGACGGGAGGCTTTCTGATCGGTGCTCCCGGTCTCAGCTGCCGGTCGGCTCAAAGGCTTTGCAGAATGCCGGTTCGCCCTTGGCGTCGAGGATCTCGATCGCGTCGGCGTTCAGCGCTTCCACGGTCCAGCCCAACGTACAGGCATCCCGGGACGGCGCGAAATAGACGCAATCGCGGCAGCGGAACTCGAGGCTGTACTCGGCCACGTCGGCGAGAAATTGCGCGTTGAGGCCCGCGACAGTCTCCCCCTGATGCACGAGCTGGGGCTGAAACACCGGGCGGTTGCCAAGTCCTCGGCTCATTCTGCCGCTCCCGGCGCCGTCGTCGGCAGCGTCACGTTCAGCATCTTGGCCACCTGCTGAGCCAACGCCACTTCCTCGGGCGACGCCGCGCCGCGCCACGCCATCCAGCAGTGCGCACGCGCCCCCGGCGGCTGACCCGCCAACGCCCGCAGCAGCGCCGCGCGCGGGCCGGTCACGGTCTGATCAATCGCGTCGAGGCCCGCCTGCCAGCGCCCCGCGATCTGCGCCTTCAGCAGCCCAAGCGTCAGCCGCGACTGCGCGTCGTGCGAAAGCAGCGCCAGATCGGCGACGAACACGACCGCCTGCTGCGGTTGCTTGGCGCGAATGCACGCCTCCACCGCAAGCGCGCGCATGCCCTGGGACGGCACAAACGTCTCCTGGACAATCTGCAGCATCGGCTTGGGACCCTCGACGTGGGTCGTGAGAAAGTGCGAAACCCCCTCCACATCGCCGCCGCGCCGCCGGTCGGGCTGGTAGAACAGCGGCGCGGCCTTGTGGAGCAAATCCAGCCGCAGCTTGGCGATTTGGGTACATGCCTGCGGATAGCGCTTGCGGTCGATGAGCTTGGCGATGGCCACCAACGGCGGCGCCAAGCTCTCGCGCCGGGCGCGCAGCGGCTGGAGCCGGGCGATGAGATCGGCGTCGAGCGCGACCGACTCAACCGCAGTTGCCGGCAGCGTGGCAGGCGGCGTCGCGACCAAAACGCAAATCGTCCATAGAACCATGAGGGTAGACATCGACCGTTCGCTTCCTTCGGCCGCCTTGACAGCCTGAGGCGTTATCCTATCGTGCGCACGCTTTGCGGGAAAGGAGAGTTGCATGACGTCAGCGGCGATGATTCAGGTGCGGGACCTCGTGAAAACGTACGGCGACAAGAATGCCCTGAACGGCGTGAGCTTTGACGCGCGGGCGGGCGAGATCCTCGGGCTGCTCGGTCCCAACGGCGCGGGCAAGTCGACGACGATGAAGATCCTCACGACGTACCTGTCGGCGACGTCGGGCACGGTGACGGTCGATGGCATCGATGCGGCGGCCAATCCGCGGGCGGTCCGCGCGATGCTGGGCTATCTGCCTGAATCAACGCCACTTTATTCCGACATGGTGGTCTACGATTACCTGCTCTGGTGCGGCGAGATGCGCGGGCTCGCGCGCGCCGACGTGCGCAAGCGCATGGCTGAGGTCGCGCACGTGGTCGGCCTGGAAAACGTCATGGGCCAGGTCATCGGCACGCTGTCCAAGGGCTACAAGCAGCGCGTCGGCTTGGCGCAGGCGATGCTGCACAACCCCAAGATCCTGATCCTCGACGAG
>CAINLT010000331.1 GCA_903850505.1 uncultured Myxococcales bacterium
CCGGGCGTGTCGATGATGTTGATCGTCTTGCCCTTCCACTGGCACTGGGTCGCGGCGGACGTAATCGTGATGCCGCGCTCCTGCTCCTGCTCCATGAAGTCCATGGTGGCAGCGCCGTCGTGCACTTCGCCGATCTTATGGAGACGGCCCGTGTAGTACAGGATGCGCTCGGTCGTCGTCGTCTTGCCGGCATCAATGTGGGCCATGATGCCGATGTTGCGGAAATTTGCGAGCGCTTGTGTACGAGGCACGGGGAACTCCAGATTCGATACGGGAACGATACAGACCAGGAACTATGCGGAAACGACTACCAGCGGTAGTGCGCGAACGCCTTGTTGGCTTCCGCCATACGGTGCACGTCTTCACGCTTCTTGACCGCGGTACCGCGGCCAGCAGCGGCGTCGAGAATCTCGTTGGCGAGCTTCTCTTCCATCGACTTCTCACCACGAGCGCGGGCGGCCTGGATCAACCAGCGAATCGACAGCGCGTTGCGGCGTTCCGGGCGAATCTCGACGGGCACCTGGTAGTTGGAACCACCGACGCGACGCGACTTCACTTCCACGGACGGGCGAATGTTGTCCAACGCCGTGCGGAACAGCTTGAGCGGATCGTCCTTGCCGCGCGACTCGACTTTCTCGAGCGCGTTGTACAGAACGGCTTCAGCGACCGACTTCTTGCCGTCATACATCAGGCAGTTGGCGAACTTGGCGACCAATTGATCACGGAACTTGGGGTCCGGCGTGATGGGGCGCTTGGGTACTTCGCGGCGACGTGGCATTGGAAACTCCTATCTCTCTCAGTTCTTTCGCGGACCGGTCCGTGAGGACCTTACACCGTCAGCAAGTTACTTGGGACGCTTCGCACCGTACTTGGAACGGCTCTGCTTGCGACCCGCGACGCCGGTCGTATCCAGGCTGCCGCGCACGATGTGGTAGCGCACGCCCGGGAGGTCTTTGACGCGACCGCCGCGGATGAGCACGATGCTGTGTTCCTGCAGGTTGTGACCAACGCCGGGGATGTACGACGTCACTTCCATGCCGTTGGACAGACGCACACGAGCCACTTTGCGCAGCGCCGAGTTCGGCTTCTTGGGCGTGGTCGTGTAGACGCGGGTGCAAACGCCGCGCTTCTGCGGGCAAGCCTGCAGCGCGGGGGCCTTGGTCTTGACGTGCTTGGCGTCGCGTTGGGCGCGCACGAGCTGGTTGATCGTCGGCATACGTTGTCTCTCCGTTCTCGCTATCAGCCTGCGAAGCGCCTGAGCACTTCGCTTCCGTCTCACCAGGCAACCGCCCGGAGAAACATTCATCTGCACGCGGACCACTTCGCGGGACCGACCCGGGGTGCGAATGCGCCGAAGAGAAAGCAGGCGAAACCGAATGGGCTCCAGCCTGATTTCCCGTCGCGGGAGACGCCTCTACCGAACTGCGCCTGTTTCCAGGTGGCGTTCGGCGATGGGCGCCTGCGCGTTCGCTATCCTCCGAGGGGATAGCGGCCATCGTGCCTTCGCGGAGGGAACGGCTGTTATCGGCAGCTGTTCCTCTTGCAGCGACGCGGTGAGGCGATGCTGCGAAGGCTCCTTTCCCGATGGCGGGACACGGGTTTTGCAGGAAGTGCTTGGTCTTGCGACTTCGGCCTTCCAACCGTGGGGGCGCTATTGTGCGACGCTGGCGGGCGCATGTCAAGCGCTTTCGCTCGGCGACCCGCTATTTGCCGCCTCCGCGGCGTTTGGCAAGTCCGCATTGCGCCTGTGTACTGCCATTCCCGTCGGTCGCGTCGCGTCGACCGGAAGGAGAAACGTCACATGTCATTGAAACTACGCGTGATGTCTCCATTTTGGCAAATCGGGCGGCGAGGGCGTGATTCGCCGCTGCCGTTTGATCGCCAAGGGCGTTCAAGTGCGCACGACCTGGCGCGCCAGCGCCGTGCGTTCGGCCACGTTCGCGCCCATCAACGTGAATCCGCGCAAGCCACCAAGCGCGTCGTGCGCCAGTGCGCGGACGTTTGCGCCCGCGACGGTCGTCTGCCAGATCGCAGCTTGCGGCGGCACCAGAACCACCGTCGGGCACGGCGGCGTCTTCACGATAACCGGCATCGGCGGATAGGCGACTTGTGTCGGCTGCCCCGTCAGCGTTGCCGCGAGCGCCTTCGCGCCGTGCAGCAGCGGTGCCACGAACGGCAGCCACTGACCGGCGACCTCCGCGCAATCGCCCAGGGCGTAGACATGCGGTGCGCTCGTGGCCAGATGCGCGTCCACGACGATGGCGCGCGTGGTCTGCAAGCCAGCCTGGTGCGCCAACTCCAGCCGCGGCGTCAGGCCGATCGCCACGAGGATCAGCGCGCCCGTCACACTTTCGCCGTCCTGCAGCACCACATCGACTGCGTCAGTGCGCAGGTCCAACCGCGCAATGCCCTGCCCCAGCCGCCACTGCAAGCCCGCGGCTTGCAGTTGCGCGCGCATCACCTCCGCCGCTTCAGTTGGCAGGAGCCGCCCCAGTGGCTGCGGCGCCATGTCCACGACGGTCACGCTCTTGCCGGCCGCCAGCAGGTCGCTGGCGAACTCCACGCCGATCAGTCCGGCGCCGATCACCACAACGTTCTGCACGCCCGCGAGCAGCGCGCGCCAACGGCGGTAGTCGTCCAGATCGTTGACCTGCAGCACGCGGCCATCGGCGGCCACTTCCGCGGTCAGGAACGGCGGCCGCATCGGATCCGCGCCGACCGCGAGCACCAGGTCGCGGTACTTCAGCGCCGCACCGTTGACCGTCAGCGTCCGCGCTGCCGGATCAAGCCCCGTGACAACGCTGAACGGCCGCACGTCCACCTGCAGCTTCTGGGCGGCATCCTGCGCCGTGGCCTGCACCAACTGCTCCGGCGTCTGCCCTGCCGCCAGCGCGGCCGACAGAGTGGGCTTCGCGTACTGCTCCGCGCCATCCCGGCTCACCAGCACGATCGGCACCGTCGCGTCCAGCTTCCGCAGTTCCCGCGCCACACCGTGGCCCGCCAGCCCTGCACCCACGATCACAATCGGTTCCATCGTCTCGCCTCCCCTGCGCCGCGAAGTCAGCGGCAGCATAGGACGAACGGTAGAGCCCGCGTGGCGATAAGGAAAATGGATTGTTTGAATGGGGTCGATAGGCGAAAGTGATTGGCGCACGCAACCAGACCGAAGACTTCGCAGTCGATCGGCGGGCGCTCAGGTCACTCGCGCCAGATGAATTTCCACGGATGCCGCTTCAAATCCTTGAGCATCAGCTTCAGATCCATGAACAGCTCGTTGTCCATCAGCAGGCCGCCAATCGTGCCGCGCCCCGAGCGCGCGTTCTTGGTCACTTCCTGCACGTCTTCCATCGCGCCATCGACGCGATTCAGCACGTTGATGACCTTCTGATGGCCCGCGTCGCCCAGCAGCACTTCCGTCGTCGGATTGTCGCGCAGCTTCTCAGACAACGTCCGCAGGTTCTTGGTGATCTGCTTGGCGTCCTTGAGCACCGGGTCCGCCGCGCTGTCGACCTTCTCGGTAATCGACTCCGCGTGCTTCAGCGTCGCCTTGAGCTGCTTGCCGTCGCCGACCGCGCCTTCCACCGCCGCGATCATCTTCTCGATCTTCTCGCTGGTGCGATCCAGCCGCTCGATGATCCGCTTCACTTCCTCGCGGTTGTCCACGATGAGCTTGTCGGCGTCCTGCACGGTCTTCTTGGCTTCCAGCACGGTCTCGTCGGTGTGCACAAGCACGTTGTGGACCACGTCCTCGTTCTTCTCGAGGATGCGCGTGATCGACCCGGCAACCTTGGTCAGCTGCCGACCGAGAATTTCCATCCGCAGCGGCGGTTCGCCCATCGTGACCTGGCCGGAGCGCAGGAAGGGCTGCTCGTAAGTACCCGGATCCACTTCAATGTACTTCTCGCCGAGGATGCCCTGCGTCGAGATGAAGAACTCGGCGTCCTTGTGGAGCGTCGCGCCCTTGGTCGGGTCGAGATTGAGGGTCACGCGCACGATCACGCGGCGGCCGGACACGGGGTCTTTCTTGCCGCCCCAGTACTCGATCGCCTTCACTTTGCCGGCATTGACGCCCGCGATCTTGACCGGCGCGCCGGGCTTGATGTCGCTCGCCGTCTCGTAGTCGACGTTGATCGAGAAGCCGCCGGAGCCGCCCATGTCCCCGAGAACAAAGATGAACCCAACGAGCAACGCAGCGCAGACAAGCACCAGCGCGCCGACCTTGACCTCGATGGACTTCTCTTTCACGCGGCTCCTGCTCACAGCAAACGGGGGTACCGTCTACAACACCATCGGACCTTCGGCAAGTCCTCGGATGAACTGCTGAACGATCGGATCGTCGGTCTGCCGGAACGTTTCAGGCGTTCCGTCGAGGCGAATTTCGCCTTGGTAAATCATCGCGATGCGATCGGCGACCGTGAAGATCGACCGCAGATCATGGCTGACGACGATCGACGTCACGCCCTGCTCATCGCTCAACTGGCGGATCAGCTGATCGACGTTGGCCGCCGCGA
>CAINLT010000332.1 GCA_903850505.1 uncultured Myxococcales bacterium
CAGGCGCGGCAGATGCTCCAGCAGCGCGCCCAACGCGCCCACGTCATCCGCCAGCGCCAAACGCGCCCGCGCCCGCAGCAAATCGCTCCAGGTCTCAATCGCCAGGCGACCCACGTCAACCGCCGTGGACGCCGCAGTCTTTTCCCCGCTGCGCGCTGACTTGTCGACCTCCAGATTCGCGAGGTTTGTGGCATGTTTTTCCAGCGTCGCCAATTCCGCCGCGTCAATGCTGGCATCTGCCAAAACCGCGGCGATTTTGGGCGCGCCATCACGGAAATTCTGGATGGCTTCGGCCACGGACGACGCGCGCGCAACGTCCAGCGGGCGGTTGCGGCCAATGTGCTCCGCAAGCGTCAACTGCCCCAGCGCCTTGGCGCTATCGGCCGTACTCTCGCGCAGGCGCCGGACAAATTGCCCGGCATCGGCGACGACCTTCTCATCGGCCGGCGTAATCACGCGGTAAAAGCGCCGGTCCGCAGGCACCTTCTTTTGCGCCGCATCCAAATCATCGGCGAGGTGCGTGCTCGCCGCGAGGAATGCCGCATCCACGCGATTGGCGGTCGTCAACAATGCAGCGATGTCACCATGCGTGGCAACGTACTGCACAACGGCGCGCACGCCCAGCACCAATTCCGTCGCGGTAAAGCGCGGCCGGGTGCCTGCGATATCAGCCACTTGGGCGCTGGAAAGCGCGATTGCATACCAGTCCGTCGTCACACTAGGGTAGGTTTGGGATTTGTCATGACACACTCCAGAGGGGCCGTGATTGGCCAGATGGCCGAAATGTGCGGCAGGCTGCGGTCGCGTTGCATGTGGGGCGGACGGCGGCTGGCGCGTTGTTTTGTAACGCGATTGTCATGGCGAACGGCAAATGCGCGCGGCGAGCGGGGTGAATTGCGCGCGCATGGGCGGGAGCGCGGGCTCGCAACGGCGAGCCCGGCACATGTTGATGCCTCGCGATGGGGCTGCGGCGCGTTGTCGCATGGTTACAGGCAGGTGGCGGGTGCGATCGGCGGGCGGCGGAATTGCGGATCACGGGGCGGATGGTGTGGCGGCGGTTGGTCGGGGATTTGGGCGATGCCGGGATTGGCCTTGGGGAATGCGTGGTTTTCGGTGATTTGGGGCTGGGCTGGGCTGGGCTGGGCTGAGCTGGGCGCGATCTGCGCCTGATCTGCGATGCGGGCTTGACGGCGTGCGCAGGCGCGGCGAGGATGGGGGCACGTCCTCAAAACCACGCCGAGCGCAGTCCAAGTGCCCAAGGTGCAATACTTTTGCGAGCCCCTTCGGGAGAACCCAGATGGCAGTCCATACCCTTGCGTACATGATGACCCTGCGCGATCTGACAGACCGTCAGATCGCGGACCTCAAGGATGCCGGCCGCGGCTTTGAGGTCTACGTCAACCCGGTCCCGGATCCTGCGCTCTCCTCGTCAACCGCAACGGGCTTCTTTGTGCCGCGCGGCATGCACGTGACTGCGGTGCACGCGACCGCGTGGATCGTCGGCCTCAAGACTGGCGGTGGCGATCTGGCTGAAAATCCGATCGATCATGCGCAGCTTGAAGCGCCGAGCCTCCTTCGCCTCGCACCGCCGTTGGTGCGTCCTCTGGCCGCTGCGCCGGGCTGCGATCAACCGGGTGTGCAGTTGTTGACCAATCAGGCCATCGCGATCAATGAGAACGAGGTCCTCCAGGCCAAAGTGCGCGTCCAGGTGAGCGCTGACCTGACTGACATTACCTCATTCGTGCTCTCGGTCGTCGTCTTCCTGAACGACAAGGTCGTTGCGCCGCCCAGCGATGGTCAGCTCTTCTGGATCGGTGGTCCGTTCGAAGGCACGACGGCGCAACCGGGCAAGTGGACGACGTTGGCATGGCCGACTGGCACTGGTGGCCTGCTGCCTGACGGCCGATACGCGCTCATGGCTGTGGAGCACTGGAGTCTGACCGCCGTTGCGGCGCGCGTTCAGTTCGCAGGCGGCATCTACCGTCCCGGCGTGATCTCCGTGCGCGGCAAGTTTGAACGCACGCATGAAGCCTTCTACGAGTGCCGTTTTGGCGTGCTGGGCTTGTTTTCGTCGTTCGCGTTGCCGCAGTTCGAGGTCCTGTGTACGGACGCAGACACACTCCACAACGTAACGTATGCGGTCATGCGGGTTGGCTAGCGCCGCCAACAGCCCAACCGGAGGAACGCAGATGATCCGCAGTCTCATGAACACCGTGTCGCTCAACATCGGCACAGCCGTCACCCTCGTCCAGCCCAACCCAAATCGGGTGGCGCTCTTGTTCTCGCCACCGGACGTCGGAACCTACATGGTCTCCCTCAACGGCAACATCTCGGACCTCTTGGGGATCCGTATCAACGCGGGCGGCAATCCGCTGCTCCTGACGCGCGACCAATTCGGTGACGGACTGGACCGCGCATGGTACGCTCTGCCAGTCGATGCGGGGACAGGCCTCACGCCCAATCGCGTGGTGGCCATGGAATCATTCCAGATGTAGGTCAAGGAGGCTCACATGATGTCGACAAATTTCCGCAAGCAGCAGCTCGAACACGCGATGACCCACGACCTGCGCAATCAAGTCATGCGCGGGCAGACGCATCCCCACGCGCAGGCGCAGTTTGCCAAGGGTGGCGAAGAGATGGCCGCGTTGCGCCCGGCCGTGGACAAGAAGCCCCGCGGGATGGAGCGCGTCGCGTTTCATGAAGTGTATGGTGTTGCGGCCAAGGCTGCGCCGGCAGCGCGGCCAGCGGCAGGGTATGGCGTTAGCGCGAAGGGCGGCGGATTTGTTGTGTCGTTTGAGGAGGAGTTTGGCGGCGGCGCGCGGAAGGAGGCTGGTGGATGCGCGGGGGGATGTGGCTGCGGCGGGGCGTGTGGGGGCGAGAAGGCCGCCGCGGGGCGCACGGCATCGCCCATTTCGCCACCGGTCCAGCGGCCCCGACAAATCTCACCCACGACTCGGCCGACGTCCGCGCGACCTTCGCCCAGGCATGCATTCGAACGCGGCCGCTCCGGCAGGCACGTCGTGCGATTGCCGCAGTTGCCGCTCTACAAGCTCGGCCAGAGCACCGGCAATCCTGACGGCAGCGTGACCTGGGGCACTTGCGCCGAGGCGATCGCGGCCGCCAAGCAAGCCAATCTCACGGTCCTCTACCTCGCGATGATGGGTTTTGCGGAATTCGACTACACGAAGCTGCCATTCGTTGTCGTGTGCAACGATGGCACGGACGGTGGCACTGTCTATCCCAATCCAACGCCAAACGTCATTCTCGCTCCAGGCTGCGCGCCGGGCGAGCGCGTCTTCGCGCTGGATGAGGATGATATGAGCTCGTACGATCCGGCCGCGGACTTTGTGGCACAGGTCATCGCGAGCGAAGATGTCACGGGTATGGCGTGGATCGGGCCGCAAGCGGCAGGTTGCGTTTCGAGTGTGGACACTGCCTGGTCGGTCGTTGCGGCGCTTGACCGGTCTGAAGACGTCGCACACAAGGTCGTCCGCAACAAGGATGGCACATACTCGGTCGCGCCGCTGACAGATCCGCAACTGGGCGCCTGCCCTTCGGGGCAGTTGTTTACCGAATGTCAGGGTATTTGGGCGTGTCGCAGCGCGGACTCCGTGTGCGAGGGGCCACCTTGCATAGGCACGGATTGGACGTGCTGTGCAGAAAAGGACTGCACCGGCATCGGCACTCTTGGCTGTGCATGTGATCAGTCCGGTAACAACTGTGTGCCCGTATGTACCTGACTCACCTTCCGCCAAGTTCAGGCATATCGCGTCTCGGAGATCGCGTATCCGTCACACTGCTGGGTTTTCAGCGGCGAGCCTCGGGCGAACACGCGAAAGTTGTGCGAGGTCAATTGACGGCAGTTCAGCCGGTTGCCCGTTCGCGACACGCCTGCGGGGCGATTCGCGGACGCGAATTCTCGCGTGCGCTCAGGCGCGGACGCGGGCATTTTCTCGTGGCGGCACATCGACGAGGCGTTCACGATTTTAGCACACTGCTCGTCATCCTAGCCGGGATCGTTGGCTGTGGCGGGGCGCCGTCATTGGCCGAGGCACCGGGATTCATTCCCATCCAAGAACTGCCGACCGTTCTCGCCGCGCGCTTCTGCGCGGCGGGAGGCGGCAGCGCTCTGGCGGGCATGCCACTCCTCGATTGCGTGCAGGTTGCGATGCATGGCAAGGAACTGCGTCAGCGATTGGGGTTGGTCGAAAACGGCCGTCTGGAATACAATGGCGTCGCGGCAGCCACCTGCCTCGCAGGGCTAACCGCGGACAACGAATGGGTCATCCTGACGATGCTCGGGGCGTTCCGCACGTCACGTGCCGGAGACCCGCTGGTTCCCGCCGATTGTCAGCAGGTGTTTCGCGGTTCGATCTCGATGGGCGGTGCTTGCGATGACGATGCAGAGTGCCAAAGCGGCCGCTGTTGGGGGTGCCCGACCGGTATTTGCACCACGCCCGGTAGTTTGGGCGCGACCTGCGGCCGCCAACGGCCTTGTGAAGCTGGCAGTCTATGTTTCCTTGGGGAGTGCGTTGCGGATGTCGGGCTGCCCAAGGGGGCAACCTGCACAAGTCCAGAGGACCAACTGTTGTTGACGCAATACAACGACCTGTGGTTCAGCCACCTGTCGTGCGTGGCGCCGTTGCGATGCATTGGGACGACCAGTGGGATCGGCGAATGTGCGATCCGCCTGCCGGACGACGCGTCATGCGCGAATGATTGGGCGTGCCAACAGGGACATTCGTGCGTCGCCGCCAAGTGCTCGAAGCCGGCTCCGCATTACGCGGACCTTGTTTGCGGCGGGACCATGTGTAGTCTGAGCGAGACCTGCGATGGCGTGACCGGCAAGTGCCGAGTCGTGGCAGCGCCGGGATCAAGCTGTGCTGGCAACGAACTCTGCGCAGGTTCCACCTGTAGCGTCGACAGTCAAACCTGCGTGCCCAGTCTCGCCTGCGCTCCAAGCTGCAGCCTGGGCGACTGCCATGGGGGTGTTTGTTCGCACGTGACGCTCGGGAGCAGTTGTTCAATCACCTGCCCAGATGACGGACTGTGGCCGCCTTTGACATGTCTCGACAATTCATGTCGACGTGGCAAGAATCCGGCGTGCTCATTCCCCGCGGTCGTGCCATGACGACGGGCGTTACGACTCCAATTCAGCCCCCCGCCACACCCCATTGCGAGCGAGCCCACCGGAGCGTGTCATGATGTCGACAAATTTCCGCAAGCAGCAGCTCGAACACGCGATGACCCACGACCTGCGCAATCAAGCCATGCGCGGGCAGACGCATCCCCACGCGCAGGCGCAGTTTGCCAAGGGTGGCGAACAGATGGCCGCGTTGCGTCCGGCCGTGGACAAGAAGCCCCGCGGGATGGAGCGCGTCGCGTTTCATGAAGTGTATGGTGTCGCGGCCAAGGCTGCGCCGGCAGCGCGGACAGCGGCAGGGTATGGCGTTAGCGCGAAGGGCGGCGGATTTGTTGTGTCGTTTGAGGAGGAGTTTGGCGAGGGCGGACATCCTTGCAAGGCGGGCAAGCCTTGTGCGTGTGGCGGGAGTTGTGGGGGGAAGAATGCTGCGACCGCGCGTCCGTCAGCCACCACGGCGCTGCCAGCCCACCGACCTCGACAAGACGCATCGACGCTGCGGCCGACGGTAGCCCGCGTGTCGCACACGCACGCGTTCGAGCGCGGTCGGACAGCGAGGCACGTCGTGCAAATGCCGCGCCTGCCGCTCTACAAGCTTGGCCAGAGCACCAGCAATCCTGACGGCAGCGTGACCTGGGGCACGTGTGCTGAGGCCATCGCCGCTGCCAAGCAGGCCAACCTCACAATCCTCTATCTGGCCATGATGGGCTTTGCCGAATTTGATTATACCAAGCTGCCGTTTGTCGTCGTGTGCAATGACGGCATGGACGGCGGCACGGTCTATCCCAATCCGACGCCCAACTTCAGTCTCGCTCCCGGCTGCGCACCCGGGGAGCGCGTCTTCGCGCTGGACGAGGATGACATGAGTGCCTATGATCCAGCGATGGACTTTGTCGCGCAGGTCATCGCGAGTGAAGGTTTGCCGGGCAAGCCTTGGGTTGGCCCGATTGTAGTTGGCTGCGCGTCAGACGTCTACAGTGCGGATTGGCTCGCAAACCGAATCAGCAACTCAACTGAGATTGATCACACGGCGGTGCTGGGGGCCGACGGTACGTATACCATTGTGACCAAATGTGCGCCCGGGCAGAAATGGTTGGTCTGCGAAGGGAAAGGTGGGTGCCGAAGTGCGACGGACGGTTGCTCGCCTCCGCTGAAGAGCTGCGGGGAGGGCGCCGGCTGTTTGCCCGGCCAGGAATGCAAGAACTGCAATGGCATTTGGGCGTGTACTGGTGAAGGCGCATGCGCGGACGGGAAGTCCTTGGATTGCTTAATGGACCCCGTGGACAAGTCGAAAGGAGCGAAGTGGACATGCAAATGAGCGGCGGCACCACCCAACACCTCGCGGGGCGAGATGTGCCGGCGCGCGCAACGCATTGGCTGACACGAACGTTGTTCGTCGGCATCTGCTTGGCAAGCTGTGGCCAGCCGCGGAGTGATGGCCTCAATCTCGCCGACCTCCCAACCGCACTAACGCAAAAGATCTGCGCCACTGGCTCGCCTCTCGGTTCAGTTGCGAAGGGCGCGCAGCAATGTACACGCGAGCTTGAAAATGGCGCGTCCAAGCTGTTGCGTCAGCGGATTGCCCTCGTATCGCGCGGGCGTTTGCAATACGATCCCGTCGCAGCAGCAGCGTGCATCGCTGGAGTATCGGCTGAGAATTGGGGCCGCGTCTTTGCCAGCTTGAGCGCGTTCACAAGTGCAAGGGCGGACGGTCCAGCCATGCCTGCAGAATGTCTCCGTGTGTTCACCGGTGGCCTGTCGTCTGGTCAGGCTTGCGACGACGATGCGGAATGTCAGGAAGGCCGCTGCTGGGGTTGCCCGACCGCGGTGTGCACGGCTCCGGTGAATTTGGGCGCTGCGTGTGGACGCAAGGCGCCGTGCGCAGATGGAAGTCTGTGCTTTGACGGTTCGTGCCGCGCTGACGTCGCACTTCCAGCCGGCGCGACTTGTCTCACGCCCGACAACCAGAACACTGCGGTCAACGCGAATGACCAGTGGTTCAACCAAATCCGCTGCGCGTCACCGCTGCGATGCATCGGATCTGCGATCGATCGCGGGGTTTGCGTCGCTGGGCTTCCCGAGCTCAGCGCCTGTCAGCATGACTGGGATTGTTCAGCGACCGACATTTGTCACAACGGCCAGTGTCAGCCGTATCCAACCCAGCCGTACTTTCTATGCGGAGCGCAGACGTGTCGCGCCGGCGAGATTTGCGATTACCTGATGGGCAAATGTCGTGCCGTGGCGTTGCTGGGCGACAGCTGCACCAAGGGCCAGTTCTGCGTCGATTCCGCATGTTCAAGCGACGAACGGATCTGTATGGCGGAGACGCCATGCGCAGCTGACTGCATGCCCGAGAATTGCCAGCCAGACGGCACATGCACGGTCGCCAATCTTGGGACGACTTGCACGTCGACTTGTGCAGACGACGTATACTGGCCTGACTTGCAGTGTCTCGGCGGAACGTGTCACCGCGGCGTCAATCCAGCGTGCACGTTCCCACCAACAGTTCCATGACGCACCAAGGAGCGCAGGAATGCTGAGGACACGACCCTATCAAGCAGAACGCAGCGCAGCGCCGGCCAGCCCGTCGGGCGGACGTGCCGGGCCCAACGCAAAGACGCCTTGCCAACACGCGTGAATCAGGTCAGGGTCACAGGCGGAGGCTGGCAATGTTGAAGACACTTCCGCGGATGGCGGCAGAAAGACTCGTGTGGGTGTTGGTTGTTGTGGGTGTAGCTTGCTCTTCGCCAGTTACGTCGGCAGTTGCCGGAGATGCGGACGGCCTTCTCTCCGACGTCGACGTGCCGGATGCGCTCGCCGACACGCCGCCCGATGCCGCAGCGGACATTCTGCCGGACGGGGCAACCGACGGGATGGCGGCAGACGCAACCACCGACGCCGACCAGGCTGCTGCGGGGATTCCGTTGGACGAACTTCCGGACGCAGTCGCAATCCTGTGGTGCAAGGAGAATCTTGCGTCAGGCAAGGACTTCTATCCGTTGAAGACGTGCCTCTTTGACTACGAAAATTACGAGTCCAAGCCGCTCCGCGACCGCATCGCTTTGGTCAAACTCGGACGCCTCAGCTACGACGGAGTCGCTGCGGCAGATTGCCTCGCTGGCCATGACGGAAAGAACGGGCTCTTCATCGCGTTATCCGTCGGCGCATGGCTCACACCGCGCCCCAGCTTGCCCGCGGTGCCGTCCGCTTGTCTGAAGGTTTTTGTCGGGACCCACTCGCCCGGTTCCGCCTGCGACGATGACGCTGAGTGCGCGACGGGAAGGTGTTGGGGATGCCCCACCGGCGTTTGCATGGCCGGAGTCGCGTTGGGCGAAGCGTGTGGTCGGACAGCGCCTTGTGCGACCGGAATGTGTTTCCTCGGAGTCTGTCAGGCTGACGTCGCGTTGGCAGTGGGGGCGACTTGCGTCGATATTGCCGATGCCGCTGGTTTGACGCCCTCCAACGATATCTGGTTCGGCCAGTCGCACTGCCAAAATCCGCTCGTTTGCAAAAACAAGGGCAACGGTGTCGGGCAGTGCGTGGTCGGACTGCCGGTAGGAGCGACTTGCAGTGACACACCGTGTCAATCGGGCTCGTCGTGCAACAAGGGTCACTGCGGCAACAATCCGCCACAGGCAGAGGCCTGCGCCGCCCAGGTGTGCAAGGCTGAGGAAACATGCAGCCAGGCGACGCTCCAATGTGCGTCTTTGGCTGTGGTAGGCGAGAACTGCGCCAATGGCGAACCGTGCGCCCAGGCAAAATGCGACGTGAACAGCAAGAAATGTGTCGTCGATAACCCGTGCGGGCCGGCGTGCCAGCCGAGTCAGTGCGACAAGGTCAAGGGCTGCCAAGTGGACCAATTGGGCGATGGTTGCGTAAGCTCCTGCGTCAACGATGGCTACTTCCCGACCGCGCTGGCGTGTGTGAAAGGGGTCTGCCGGCGCAAGGACAATCCCGCATGCACATTCCCGCCAGCCGCGCCGTGACGCGACAAGGACTACGGCGATGCTGAGGCCACGACCCTATCAAGCAGAACGCAGCGCAGCGCCGGCCGGCCCGTCGGGCGGACGTGCGGGGCCAAACGCAAAGGCACCTTGCCAACACGCATGAATCAGGTCAGGGTCACAGGCGGAGGCTGGCAATGTTGAAGACACTTCCGCGGATGGCGGCAGAAAGACTCGTGTGGCTGTTGGTTGTTGCGGGTGTGGCTTGTTCATCACCCACAGCCCAGTCCAATAACGCGGAAGCGGATGCGCTCGCCGACGTCGACCAAGCCGACACGACAATTGCGTTGGACGCACTTCCTGAGGCGATCGCGGTCCTCATATGTCGCGCCCAACTTGGGATCGCGAACCCTTGGCTGCAGGTGGACGAGTGTCTTCGGTTCGCTGACAACGAGTCGACCAAAGACATCCGCGACCGGGTTGCTTTGGTCCAGGCGGGCCGCGTGAGCTATGACGCTCTTGCGGCGGCGGAATGTCTTGCAGCGGATGACGGCAAGAACACACTCCAGATCGCGTACGCCTTGAGCGGCTGGAAGGCGCCTCGGGCGGGCGCGGCGTCAGTGCCCCCGCCTTGCCTCAAGGTCTTTGTCGGCACGCAGCAGATGGGTGCCGACTGTGACGACGACGCTGAGTGTGCGGCAGGACGCTGCTGGGGATGTCCCACGGGTGTCTGCACCACGGGTGTTGCGCTGGGCCAAGCGTGTGGCCGCAAGGCGCCGTGTGCCGAGGGGCTATGCTTTATGGGGACCTGCCAAACTGACGTCGCGTTACCGTTGGGGGCGACGTGCGTAGACGTGGCCAATGCCGCGTCGGTGACGCCATCGAACGATATCTGGTTCACGCAGATCACCTGCCAGAGTCCTTGGGTCTGTTTGAACGCGGCAAATGGATTGGGCAAATGCGCGGTCGGGCTGCCAGCAGGTGCCAATTGTGGCCCGCAGCCCTGTGCGGCAGATCTCTATTGCATCAACGGTCACTGTTCGATACCGACGGCGCCTGTCGTCACATGCGGAAGCACGGCCTGCAAACTGGACGAGACGTGTGACCAAACATCGCAAAAATGTCAGCAGTGGGCCCTCCCCGGCGCGAGCTGCGCCAACGGAGAGCCTTGCGCGCAATCGACATGCGACCCGACCAGCAAGAAGTGCGCGGTCGAGAATTCATGCGGGCCTACCTGCCAGCCCATGCAGTGCGACAAGGCGAAGGGGTGTCAGTTGAACAAGCTGGGCGATCCCTGCGTCGACAAGTGCAAGGACGACGACGTGCTGTCGACGAGTCTTCTTTGTGCGAAGGGCGTCTGCCGACGCAAGGACAATCCCGCATGCACATTCCCGCCGGTTGTGCCGTGATGCCGGTCCGAACCACACTTCCAAACCGCGCCCCCAAGCGTCACCTCGCAACTCTCCTTGCGCGGCTGACCGGCGTCGTGTTCACGCTGCTTGCCGGATGCGCCGATCCCGCGCCCGCAGGCCCCGTCCCAGCCGCACCCATCCCGCTTGAGGAATTCCCTGCCCGCCTCGCCGTGGAGACCTGCAAAATTCGCGCCGCCTGCCAGCCACCGCCGTGGTTCGTCGAGTCAGCGTGTGTCCAAGCGGAACTTATCGAATTCACCTCGATTGCCGTCAGGCGCCACCTCTCGCTCGTCGCCCACGGGCACGTCACCTATGACCCGCAGGCGGCTGCCGATTGTCTGGCGCAGCTCGACTGCGATTCCGCGCCAATCGCGTCGCGTTGGCTCCAGGCGCGCTCGCCGCGCCGACAGGGTGAACCGGCCGAATTGCCGTCGTGCCAGCGCATCTTTCAAGGAAAAAGCGGGCTCGGCGAAACTTGTGATGATGACGTGGAGTGCGGTGTCGGCTATTGCCAAGGTTGCCCGACCACCTGCCAGCTCGCCTACGCGGCCGACGGCCAAACCTGTTCAGACGATACGGACTGCCCTGGTTCGTCTGCCTGTCTCAACACGTGTCAACAGACCCGGCACCGCGGCCAAGGCGATGCCTGTGCGCCGACGTTGTTCAATGGTACGAACAACCAATACGGCCGGCCGGGCAACCAGGAGTTTGATTGCGACGATGGGCTGTCGTGGTGCAAGTCGAACGGCTCGGGCGATTTCATCGGCACGTGCGCCGCGAAGTTGCCGGTGCAATCGCCCTGCATGGATTCGGCGCAATGTGCGAACGGCTTGTACTGTGCAGGGGCGAGCGGCACCGCCACATGCGTCGTCGCGCCGTTGGGGCCGATTCCCTGCCAGGACGTCGGCAATGGCCCGTCGTCGCACTGTCCGGATGGCCAACAATGCATCGACAATTGGTGCGCCGACGCGACGGTTGATACAAAGGCGTGCCACGGCAGGCTTTGCAGACAGGACGAGCACTGCGTCGCGGACGTCTGTGTGCCCTATCCTGATCTCGGCGAGTCCTGTACCTTTCGTTGCCTCAACGGCTTCTGCGACTCGGCCCTTTCGCGCTGCGTCGCGGGGAGGTCGTGCGCCGTAGGCTGCCCGCCGCGGCACTGCCTGGCCAACGGCAAATGCGACTGGGCGTTGCCGTGGGATCCCTGCAGCACGGACGCGGACTGTTCGCAAAGTGACGTCAGCCTCTACTGCATCAGCGGCGTCTGCCGCGCGACCGGGACAGCGGAGTCATGCAAGGGGACGCCGTAGCGGATAACCGCGAAGCGTGGGCAAACGTGCGGGGCCAAACGCAAAGGCACCTTGCCAACACGCGTGAATCAGGTCAGGGTCACAGGCGGAGGCTGGCAATGTTGAAGACACTTCCGCGGATGGCGGCAGAAAGACTCGTGTGGGTGTTGGTTGTTGCGGGTGTCGCCTGCTCCTCCCGCATCACCCCGCCAGTCGATAGCATCGCCCTCGACGCGACGCCGCTCCTCGATACCAGCATCGCCACCGACGCTGACAGCGCCGTCAACCTGCCAACGCCACTGACCACAGGGGAGTTCATCGACCGCCTCGTCGGTCGCTTCTGCGAACTCAAGGCCTCATGCACGGGCCAAGCGGGCTTCCGTGGCTCGCCGTGCACCGCCCTCAAAGACCGCTACCCGACCTTCCTCGCCCGCCAGCGTCTGCGACTTGTCGAGTTGGGCCGATTGCAGTTCGATGGCATTGCCGCGGCGCAATGTCTGCAAGCGATGGATTGCGGTATCCTTGCCGAGATTGTGCCATTGGGCGCGCCGCACCGTACCAATCAAGTGCAGCCGGCGCCCGAGCCCTGCGCGCGGATCTTCCACGGCGCGTTGGAGATGGGGCAGGGCTGTCAGGACGACGCCGAATGCGCGACCGGCGCATGTTGGGGCTGTCCTGGCACTTGTCGCGCACCAGTCGCCCGCGGGGCCAAGTGCAGCGTCGACTCGGTCTGCGGTGTCGACGATACGTGCATCGACGCCACGTGCGAAGAGGCGGCCCCGCGCGGACCTGGCCAAGCTTGCGTGACCACGTACGGCTGCACGGAGGGCTACTCGTGTCTCGGGTTTCCCAACACGTCACCCAACAAATGCGTGCCAGCTCTCAAAGCGGGCGATGCCTGCACCTTCTTTTGTGACCAGGAGTGGTTGGCGTGCGTCAAGGGCAAATGTCAGCAAGCTGCGATCGGCGCGCCGTGCACGGACGGGACCGATTGCCCTTCAGGCGCGTATTGCCAGGCGGACATCGCCGGGACCCAGCGGTGCTGGCCGTACCGCTCCAACCTGGAGCCATGCGGCGCGGGCGCTTGTCCGTCCGTCCAGCATTGTGTCGACGCCAAGACCATCACGTGCGCGTCCATGCTCGCGGATGGCGAGCCGTGCGACGCGCCTCACAGCATCTGCCAGAACGTATGCGACGCGGCGACTTTGCACTGTCGCGCGTGGCAGGTCTGCCAGGATCCCAGCTGCGTCAACTGCAGCCCGGACGGCGTCACGTGCCTGGACCTCCGCGTGGGCGACCCATGTTCGGGCACGACGTGCACGGACGCGGACCCGGATATGCAGCAAATCTATCCAATGATTTGCGCGAACGGGCAGTGTGCACTGCGGAATAAGGCGTGTATGTGGCTGGCGAACCCGTGATGAAGATCTACGCTGCACAGAAACCGGGCGAGCGAGGCACCTGCTACGGAGGCGGCGCATTTGGGCAGTACGCCGCCCTCGCGCTTGCCCTCCTTCTCGCGCTTCCGTCGTGCACCGAGGGCGACACGGTCCTTTCTCCGCCGCCGATCGCCATGGCAGATTTGCCCACAGCGTTCGTGAATTCTCTCTGCGCGCCACCGTGCACGTATTCGGGCGGCGCATCGCCCGATGATTCCTGCGCTTCACTCGTCGACGGCTATCTCCTGGAAGGCTTGCGGCAGCGCATTCGCTTGGTCGAACTTGGGCACTTGGCGTACGACGCAGACAAAGCCGGTTTGTGTGTCGCCGCGAGTGCGTGCGGCGATGCATTCGTCCGCGTGGAGGCGGCAAGCAGCTTCATCAGTCGACTCTGGACCCAACCGCTCCCGCCTCCCGAGTGCACCGCAATCTTCTCGGGCACCCTGGGCGTAGGGGCGCCGTGCGAGGACGACGCCGAGTGTGCCGTCGGGCGGTGTTGGGGATGGCCGCACGCAGTCTGCACAACTCCTGCGGCCCACGACACGAGCTGCGGCACCAACGCCCCTTGCGTGGATGGGGACCTGTGCCTCTTTGCTCTGTGCCGCACGGAGGCACCTCTGCCATTGCACGCGAAATGCGACACGGCACAGAATATCCTGACGAGTTCACGCTGGAACGATTTCTGGGGCAGCCAAATCCAATGCGCGGCCGGCACCGAGTGCGTCGGGTTGACGGAACACGATGGCAATTGTCAGCCCATTCAGAAGGACGGCGGTCATTGCATCGACTGGTCGATCTGCCTCAGCGGCAGTGACTGCATCAACGGCGTTTGTACGCCGCAACCGGACACAGGCGACGCGCCGCGTTGCGGCAAGAAATGGTGTCAGTCCAGCGAATACTGCGCCGACGACGGAATCAGCTGCCTGCCATGGGCGCATTCGGGCGAGAGTTGCGCGGGCGGTCAACGCTGCCTCAACTCGGTCTGCCTCACCGATTCCAAGGTCTGTTCAGTCGGGAATCCATGTGGCCCGAGCTGTGCGCCGTCGCTGTGCCGCGCGGACGGCGTTTGCCTGGAGCCGCGCATTGACGATTCCTGCACGACGGACAAGGATTGCGCGACGCCGCAGCTGTACATACCGAGGCTGGCGTGCGTCGGCGGGCATTGTTACCGGACGGACAATCCCGCGCTCTCGTGGTAGTGAGTGCGGGGGCTGGGTTCGTCGCTGCCGCGCGACCCGTGTCCGCTCGTGGCATCTGCTGTCGGCCTGAACGCTCCGGTGGCCGCGTTGGCACCCACGATGGCGGCGCAACCCGCAGTGTGGTAATGTCGCGCCAGTCCAGAAGTGCGTGCTGTGGGCGGAGCTACCTGAAGATGCGAGCCATTGTCTACATCGCCGCGGCGTCCTTGCTAGTGGCCTCGGTCACCTGCCTGCCCGCGCGCGGCGTGTACGCGCTCGACGCCCACAAGACCGCTGAAGCCTTGGCCCAGCGGGCTGCCAAGGCGTTTGAGTCTGGCAACATGACGGAAGCAGCGACGCTGTACCGCGAGGCGTACAAGATGGACCCGGCGGAGTCGGCGTACCTGTATGGTGCGGCGCGGGCGTCGCACACGGGGCGGGACTTGGCGCACGCGGAAGACGACTACGTCGCGTTCATTGCACTGCCGAATGCCGATGCGGCGCGGGTGCAGAAGGCCAAGGGGTTTCTGGAGAGCCTGCGGGCCGAGCTGTCGGGCGAAAAGATGGCGGAGGCCAAGAAAGCCGAGGCCGCCGGTGACGCGCTGCTGGCGACGACGTTCTATCTGGAAGCTTGGCGCATCGCACCGGACCGCGCTGAGCCGCTGCTGAAGGCGGCGATTCTGGAGCGGCAGCTGGGCGACAAGAAGGCGGCGATTGGCCACCTGCAGCGGTATTTGCAGCTCGCCCCGTCGGACGCGAACGGTCGCGGGACGGCGGACGCGCTGCTGAAACAGCTGGGCGGCGCGCCGCAACTCGCGCCAGCGCCCAAGCCGGTGGTGGTGGAGACGCCCAAGCCGGTCGCCACGGCGCCTCTGGTTCAGCCCAAGCCGGTGCAGGTTGTGACGGTACCGCCGACGGCGGAGAAGCCGGGGTCGCCGCGGCGCGTGGTCGGGTGGTCGGCGATTGGCCTGGGCGGCGCGTCGGTCATCGGCGCGGTCGTGCTGGCGGTGCTGGCGAACAGTCAGCAGTCGACGCTGGATGGCAACAAGCTCGCCAACGGCCACTTTGACGGCGCTCGGATCTCCGTCGATCAGGCTGCGAGCGAGCAGGCGAGCATCAACGGCAAGTGGACGGGCGCGGGGCTAGCGGCGGGCGTAGGCGTGGCGGCCATCGGCGTGGGCGCGTGGCTGGTCGCGGGCGCGCCTGCGAACGTGGCGGTCGTGCCGACCTGGGACGGTTTCAGCGTCGCGGGGAGGTTTTAGATGCGCGCGGGCTGGCTGGTGGGGATGGTGGTGCTGGTGGCGGCGGGGTGTCAGGCGATCCCGACGGCGGCGGATTTCGATTTTCCGGATGGGGATGGTTTTGGGGCCGAGGCGACCGTTGGCGCGGATGGCGACGCGCCTGACGACGCTGTGGACGTGGCCGACGGCGCAGACGCCGCGGAGGTTCAGGTTGTGCCAGATGCGCCAGATGCAGCGGACGATGCGGACGTGGTGGACTCGTCCGACGTTGCGGCACTGGAGGTCTCGCCGGACGCTGGGGATGTCGCGGATGCTCCTGACCTTGAGGACAGTGCGGACGTTGCAGACGTTGCAGACGTTGCAGACGTGGCCGATGTGGTTGATGACGTGACCGACGTGACAGACACTGCGGACGCTGCCGACGTTCCCGCCACCGCGGATGTGATCAAGGCGCTCGATGTCGCGGTAGACACGCCGCCGCCTGATGTATCACCCGTCGAGGATATCGCCGACGTCGTGGACGCGGTCGACGCCGCGACCGACGCCATTGCCGATGCGCTGCCCGATGAAGTCGACGCCGTCGTTGATGCGCAGCAAGACGTGGTTCCAGAGGTTGCAGTCGACCCGTGCGCGGGCAAGAACTGCGATGACGGCAACGCCTGTACGACCGACTCCTGTTCTGGAGGCGTTTGCCAGTGGACGCAGCTGCCGGACTGGAACCTATGCGGCGTGGGCATGGTCTGCGACGGCCAAGGCATGTGCGCGGACGTGAAGATCGCGAAGGGCATGGCGTTCATCCCAGCCGGGACGTTCTGGATGGGGTGCAACAGCGCGAAGGACAGCAACTGTGGCGCGAACAGCTCCGAGAAACCGCAACATAAGGTGAGCCTGTCGGCCTACTACGTGGACCTGACGGAGACCACAGTCGCGCAGTACAAGGCGTGCGTCGATGCGGGGGCGTGCGCAGTACCGAGTGCAGTCCAGCCGACGACGCACGCAACCTATCCGGGTTTGACGGACAAGCCCGTGAACTTCATTACTTGGGTGCAGTCGCAGCAGTACTGTCAGTGGCGCGGCGCGGCGTTCGACCTGCCCACCGAGGCGCAATGGGAGATGGCCGCGCGCGGCAGCTGTGAGGAGAATGGAAGCGCTGCGGGTGATGCCGGCTGCGCTGCCGCCATGCGAACCTACCCGTGGGGCGAGCCGACAGCCACCTGCAACTACGCGGTGATGGCAAACGGCACGGTTGGCTGCGGAGCGGACGCCGCTTGGGCGGTCGGCGCCAAGCCAGCCGGCGACAGTCCGTATGGGCTGCATGACATGGCTGGCAACGTCTACGAATGGACCCGCGATGGGTATAGCGCGACGTACTATTCCACGTCGCCAGCGACCGACCCGGTGAACGATGCTAGCGCGGAACCGCGCACGTTTCGCGGTGGCTACTTCTACTCCGGCGCCGTGGGCTTGCGCACAAGCATCCGCTACAGCGGCGCCGCGGACCTAGCCTATGACAGTCTCGGGTTTCGCTGCATGCGCTCCTACTCAGTTCCCGACCTCTGCGCCAACGTCAGTTGCCCCGACATTGCCTGTGCGGTGAACGTGTGCGATCCGGCGACCGGCCAGTGCGTCGCCACCAAGCTCACCGACGGCGCCGCGTGCGAAGACGGCAGCGCGTGCACCAGCAACGACCAGTGCGTCGGCGGCGCGTGCTTCAGCGGCGGGGCGACGAACTGCGACGACGGTAATTCGTGCACCAACGATGCGTGCGCCCCGGTGACGGGCTGCAGCCACGTGGCCAGCGACTCGAACACGTGCAGCGATGGCAACCTGTGCACGGCCGACTCGTGCGTGGCCGGCGTGTGCCAAGGCGTGGCCGTGGACGCGGACAAGGATGGGTACGGGCCCGGCGCCGCGTGTGGCGGCGACTGCAACGACGGCAACGCCGCGATTCATCCCGGTGCCGCCGAGGTGTGCAACGGGGTTGATGACAATTGCGACGGGCTGACGGATGAGGCGGGCGCAACGAACTGCACGAACTTCTACAAGGACGCGGATTCAGACGGCTACGGCGCTGGCACGCCGGCGTGTCGCTGCGCCCCGAGCGCGACGTACACGACCTCCAAGGGGAACGACTGCAACGACAACGACCCGAAGATCAATCCGGCGATGACGGAGGTGTGCAACGGCATCGACGACGATTGCGACGGCGTCACCGACCCGCAGAATTCGGATGGTTGCACGAATTGGTATGTCGACAAGGATGGCGACGCCTACGGTACGTTCTCCGCGCCGCCCAAGTGCCTCTGCAGCGGCATTGCGGGCTACGCCAGCGGCGGCGGGGATTGCAATGACAACGACGCGACCGTCAATCCGGGCGC
The DNA here is from genome assembly GCA_903850505.1 of uncultured Myxococcales bacterium. Lineage (GTDB taxonomy): Bacteria > Myxococcota_A > UBA9042 > UBA9042 > UBA9042 > CAIYBN01. The sequence continues at coordinate 18,022 of CAINLT010000332.1, forward strand.
GACCGAGGTCTGCAACGGCAAGGACGACAACTGCGATGGCGTCGTCGACCCGCAGAACTCGGGCGGCTGCGCCAAGTACTTCCTCGACAGCGATGGCGATGGCTGGGGCGTGAGCGGTGCGTCGGAGTGTCTGTGCGCCGCAACCACCGCGTACACCGTCACGCTCGGCGGCGACTGCAACGACGGCAACGCCGCCATCCACCCCGGCGCGACGGAGGTCTGCAATGGCATCGACGACAACTGCAACGGCGTCATCGACGAAGGCGTGGGCGCGACCTGGTACCGCGACCTGGACGGCGACATGTACGGCGATCCCGGCTCAACCGCGCAGGGTTGCAGCGCACCCAGCGGCTACGTCGCCAACGCGACCGACTGCGACGACGTGCACAGCTACGTCCACCCCGGCGCGCCGGAGATCTGCAATGGCGCGGACGACAACTGCAATGGCGTCATCGACGAGGGGGTCCTGCTCACGTGGTACCGGGACAACGACGGGGACGGCTTTGACAACCTCAACATCACCCAGCAGGCGTGCACGCAGCCGGCGAGCTTTGTCGGCAACAGCCTGGACTGCAATGACGCCAACGCCGCCATCTACCCCAACGCCGCGGAGGTGTGCAACGGCTTGGACGACAACTGCAACGGCCAGACCGACGAGGGTTTGCC
>CAINLT010000333.1 GCA_903850505.1 uncultured Myxococcales bacterium
GCACAGGAGCGCCATCGCGAGCACGACGCGTTGGCGCATCCCGCCGGACAACTCATGCGGATACGCGCGCATCCGCTGCGTCGGCGCGGAAATGCCCACGGCGTGCAGCATCGCGATCGCGTGCGTCGTCGCCAGCGCGCGCGGCATCTTGCGGTGCACTTCCAGCACCTCCGTCAGCTGCGTGCCGATCCGCAGGTACGGATTGAGCGACGTCATTGGATCTTGAAAAACCATCGCCACGCGATCGCCATTGAGCGCGCGGCGTTGGCCGGGAGGCAGGGTCAGCAGGTCGACCTCGCCAAGCCGCAGCGCCGTGGCCCGAACGGTCGCGCGGTGCGGGTCGAGCAGCCCCATGGTCGCGAGGATCGACACGGACTTGCCGCTGCCGCTCTCGCCGACGACGCAGAGCGTGCGGCCTCGTGCGACGCGCAGGGAGACATCCTCGACCGCGGCGATCGGCCCGCGGTCGCTGGCAAACGTCACAGCGAGGGATTCAACTTGCAGGGCTGGGGTCACGGCTACAGGTGCAGCCCCGGCGCGAGCGGCTTCGCCGTCGGCTCTGGCGTGTCCGAGAGGTGCAGCCCCGACGGCGCGGCCGGGTCCAGGTGCAGCGGCGCTTCGACGCCGATCTTGGTCGCCTCCGCCGTCGGTCCCGTCATCTGGACCTGAATCGACGTGTACAGCTGCGACCGCGAGGTGCAGCGCTGGCCGCGATTCGTGCGCCCGCAGTCGTCGCGCAGGCCGTCGATGACCTGGATGACCTGCTCCATCGGCACGTCCGGGTCGACGCGGATGGTCACGCTCGTGATCTTGGGCGCGGCCAGCCGCATCCGTTCAGCGAGCGCGATCAGCGATTCAACGATGTTGCCCATCACTTCCGGGTACGCCGGTTCGCCCTGCGCACGGCCGATTTCCACGCTTACGCCCGATGCGCTGATCAGCACCGTCAACGCAGTCGCGTCAGACGGCAGGCCGCCCGGCACACTCTCGCCCGGCTCGGCTGCCCGGCGTGCGGCGATCAACGTCGGCGCGTCCGGCAACGCCGTACCGATGCCAAGCGCGTCGACAAGTTCGCCATCCATGCTGCCCGTCGCCAACTGCGGTTTGGCACCAGCCGCGCGCAACGCCGCCATCACGGCATCCACCGCCTGCCAATTCACCCGGCGATCAGCGATCACGGGCACATCCTTGTCCTTGAAGCCCGCCGCCAGATCGACGAGCGCCTGCAGTTTGCCTTCGGAAAGCTGGCCAGGTTCAAAGCCAAATTGCGCGACCGTGCTCGGGTGCGCAGTCGCGTCCGCGGTGCAGGCTTCCGGCTTCTTGCTCGTGCAGTGAACCGGGGCGATCCCCTTGCCGTTCAGCCAAACTTGTCCGCGGCCAATCAGCACCGCCGGACCGGGCCACGTCCGCGCGGGTGCCACGCTGCCTGCATCCGGATTTGTCGTCGGGGTAATGTCCTGCCAAGGCAGCGGCAAGCGGGCATCGGACGTCGATCGCGCCGGTTGCACTTGCATGTCCTGCTCCAGCGATCCCACGCGCTCGGTCGGCTGTGGCGGCGTGTCGGCGCGCGGCGCACTCTTGACCGGTCCGGTCTGGGCGTGCTTGTCGCCATCGTGGCGTTTGCAACCCACGACCAGCAACGAACCAGCGACGGCGATCGCCACGAGCGGCCTCAACGTCGAAACCATCAGCATCTTCATCTTCGCCCCCTGCGCTTTGCGCTTGGATCCGTACTTTGCGCCCGTTGGCGCAGCGGTCAAGTCCCGGTTATTCCGATGCCCCGCCGCGCGGGACCGCGATGGCTTCTGCGCGCAAGAGCGCGTGAATCATGCTGGCTGCATCCGCGAGACCCTTGCCGGCGATGTCGTACGCCGTGCCGTGATCGGGCGAGATGCGCGGCACCGGGAGGCCGCACGTCAGGTTGTACGCGTCGTGAAAGTGGACAGTCTTCAGCGGTCCAAGCGCCTGATCGTGGTACATGCACAGCACGGCGTCGTACCGGCCCGTGACGGCGCGATGGAAGACCGTGTCGGCGACGACCGGACCCTCGACTTCCAGACCCAGCGCGCGCAGTTCCTGGACGGCCGGTTCGATGATGCGCTCTTCCTCATCGCCCAGCCGGCCGCCTTCGCCCGCGTGCGGATTCAGTCCGCACACCGCCAGCCGCGGCTCGCTGATGTCCAGCCAGCGCACAAGCGCATCCGCCGCCGCGAGCCCGCAATTGACGATCCGCTCGGTCGACAGCAGCGACGCCACATCGCGCAGGGGCACGTGCGTCGTCACGGGCACCACGCGCAGGCGCGGTCCCGCGAGCATCATGGCAAAGCGCGGCGCCTTCAGCATCCCGGCGAGATACTCCGTTTGACCCGGCGGTCGCGGCTGGATGTGGTCAAAGATGCCCTTGGGCACGGGACCGGTCACCATCGCATCGATCTCGCCGCGCACGGCCGCTTGCGCCATCGCTTCCAGGGCAAAGAACGCCTGCTGGCGGCTCAAGAGGGTGCTCACGCCCGGCTCAGGCACAGCGTTGCCCGGATCGCCATGGGGACCCACGCCGACCAACGTCAGCCCCGGCAGGCCCTTGCGCGGCGCCATCGGCACGCCAAAGCGCTCCAGCGCAGCGCGCAGCCACGGCGCCAGATCGGACGCGACAAACACCAGCAGCTCAACGCGGCGGTGCAGGTGGGTATGCAGCAGCGCCTGGATCAGCACTTCCGGACCGATGCCCGCGGCGTCGCCCAACGTCACCCCGATGCGCGCCACGCTGCCGTCGGCCTTGCGCGCCAATTGCCAGGAATCGCTTTCCACTCGGCCCGTTCGCGTCCGTGAGACCGTCATCGTCACTCCTTGCGCAGACCCGTATCGCAGCGCGCGGCGCGGATGCTACCATTGCCGGCCATGCAGCGGAAACCTTGTGAGCCCATCCAGATTGTCCAAACGCCCGCGCCGGGCCTCGTCCTGCACTTGCCGGCAGACATGGACGCGGTCACCCGCGCGTTTGTGTTGGACAATGTCGAGGCGCTGACGGAGCCGCTGCTGCCGTGGGGGCGCTTTCGCCAGCCGGTGCTGTTGCAGACGGTCGCGGATGCCGAAGCGCTGCAGGAGCGTCTTGTCCTGCCGTCGCACGCGGAGCTGCGGGCGATCGCCGCGCTGGACCGCGTGGTGTTCTGGCCACCGGCTGATCCCGACGCGCTTCGCCTGCTGCTGGTGCACGAATTGGCCCACGTTCAGTGTTTTCAGCGCTGTACGCCGCCGCATGGCCGCGTGCCGTACCTGCCGACCTGGTTTCGCGAAGGCCTTGCGCTGCACGTCGCCCAGGGTCGTCCGGATCCGCTGGCGCGGCGGCCTCTGGCGCGGCACCGCGATCTGGCGCTGCTGCCCAACGCCAACGACGCGCTTGTCGCCCGCGATCCCATCGCCACGTACGCGCTCGCGGCGCACATGTTCACGGCGTGGCATGATCGTTTTGGCACGGTGGGGCTGACGGGGCTGTACGCGGCGATGCGCCAGGGCCATCCGTTCGCGACGGCGTTTCAACGCGCGTGCCAGCAGCGGCTCAATGAGTACGTGGAGCTGTGGCTGGCGGCGGTGCGGCGCGAGGCGAAGACCGCCTAGACTTCCAGAATCTCGCCTTCTTTCTCGACGATGAACTGGTCGATCCGCTTGCCGGCGCCGTCCACGAGATCCTGCACTTTCTTTTTGGCGCGCGTCACGTCGTCTTCCGGCATGTCCTCGACCATGTCGATCATGTCCATCGCGTCCCGCCGGCCGTTGCGCGTCGAGATCTTGGCCTCTTCGCCCAGATGCTTGAGCATCTTGACCATCTCGCGGCGGCGATCGCCCGTCGGCGCCGGCACGGGCACCAGCACCACGTCGCCGCGGTTGGCCGGCGTCAGGCCCAGATTGGCGGCGAGCAGCGCCTTCTCAATCGGCCCGCACATGTTGCGATCCCACGGCTTGACCTGCAGCAGCCGCGCGTCGACGACCGAGATCGTCGCGACCTGCGCCAGCGGCGACTCGTTGCCGTAGTATTCGATGCGCACGCCGTCCAGCAGTCCCGCGTTGGCGCGCCCCGTCCGCAGCTTGTGGGTCTCGCGCTTGAAGGCGTCAAACGACTGGTTGAGCTTGTCCTGCAGTTCTTCGAGAATTTCCTGTTCCATCTCGCCCTCGCTTCGTTCTCAGAGTTCCGCCGTCACCAGCGTGCCGACGTGCTCGCCGCGCAGGATGCGCAGCACATTGCCGGTCGCGCCCAGGTCAAACACGATGATCGGCAGGCGATTGTCCATGCACAGGGACAGCGCCGTCGAATCCATCACTTCCAGCCGCCGCGACAGCGCGTCGTGGTGGGTCAGCCGCTCGAATTTCTTGGCCGTCGGCACTTTGCGCGGGTCGGCGTCGTACACGCCGTCCACCTTGGTCGCCTTCAGCACGATCTCCGCGTTGATCTCGTTGGCGCGCAACGCCGCGGTCGTGTCGGTCGTAAAGTACGGATTGCCCGTGCCCGCGGCAAAGATCACGACGCGGCCTTTTTCCAGGTGGCGAATCGCTTTGCGGCGGATGTACGGCTCGGCGATCTGCTGCATCGCGATGGCCGACTGGACGCGCGTCTGCACGCCCATTTTCTCCAGCGCGTCCTGAACTGCCAATGAATTCATGACAGTCGCGAGCATGCCCATGTAGTCGGCGCTCGCGCGATCCATGCCCGCGCTCGCGCCTGCGACGCCGCGAAAGACGTTGCCGCCGCCGATGACGATCGCCAGCTCAACGCCCAGATCGTGGACGGCTTTGCATTCACGGGCGATGACGTCGAGCGTGGTAGCGTCGATGCCATAGCCCTTCTCCCCGGCGAGCGCTTCGCCCGAGAGTTTGAGCAAAATGCGTTTGTACTTGGGGGTATTTTCTGTGCTGGCCATGCGTATGTCACCGCCGGCAGCCTGGACCGGCTGGCGCGGGGTGTACAACGAACGGAGATCTGGTTCAAGCCATGCGTGGTATTTCCCGACGCCGACCTCGAAATCAGGGGCAATTGGCGGGCGTCGTGCCGCCAGTGCTCTTGCTGAACTCCAGATTCACGTAACATGGCGTGATGCACCAGTCGCCTTTGGGCTGCCACATCTTGCCCTTGCCGGAGCAGGTGTCGCCCGATTGGTAGCAGACGTCCAGCGGCGGCGTGCTCGTGCCCGTCAGCTGGTTGGGCCAATTCAGCTTGCCGACGTACCACATGTCCAGCGGCTGCATCGCGACCTTGTCGACTTTCAGCGCGACGGTGCCAAACATGTAGACCGTCAGCGTCGCGTACGACACGCCGAACTTGTGGTCGTTCCAGTAGTGCACGCCGATGCTGTACGCCCGCGGATCCTGCGCCGTGCCGACTGGCGACGCGAGGTTGAGGTTCTCCGGTCCCGCGCCGTCGGTGTCGTCGAGATCCAGCGTTGGGTTGTCCCCAATCGCCGGGTTCATGGAGTCCCACTCTGGCGCGTTGTTGAACCAGAAGCAGTCAAACGGGTTGTCAAACCACGGATCGGGCGCGCCGTCGCAGTCGACATCGGGCTGACTGGCCAACGGATGGGCAAAGTGCAGGTCCAGGTCCGCGCCCGCCGCTGGTCCCGTGTCCGTCTGGTCCGCGTCGCCGGGCGTGTCCCACAGCAGCTCGACGTGCACCGCGTTATTGGGCATCACGGTCACGATCGCGCACGTCTGCTTGCACGACTGCATGCCGCTCGTGTCCCAGACGTCCAGGCAGACCAGGTAATCGCCCGCGGCATCGGGCGTGAACGTCGGGTTGGGGAAAGTCGCGGTTGGCTTGAAGCCTTTGTTGGACCCCGCCGGCTGCTTGACCGTCCACAGGTATTTCTTGATCGGCTTGCCGTTGGCGCCCGTCGAGCCATCGCCCTTCAGGTGCAGCGTCGTTTGCGGCACGACTACGTCGCCCTCCATGATCGCGATCACGGCGCTTGGGCACATGGGCAGGCTCACGTCGGTCGCGGAGACGTCTGTAGCCGGTGGAACGTCAGGCGCGGCGTCGGCCACTTCGACCGCGGCGTCAGCCGTCGCCGTATCGGGCAAGGCGGCATCGGGGACGTCAGGAATGACGTCGGCAGCGGCGTCCTCAATTCCCGCATCGGCCATCGGCAGCGGCGAATTGCCGCCACACGCCGTCACCACCATCACCACAAGCCAAAAACGCCAACGCAGCATCAACCCACCTCGTGGATCGATGCTGCGCCGGCGATTCTCTCAGGTCAACAGGAACTTGGCCGTTCTGACTTACGCCAGACCCTGCGCCATGCGCTCCACTTCGGCGACGAAGTCGTCTTCTTTCTTGGCCATGCCTTCGCCCAGCTCAAAGCGCGAGAAGCGACGCACGACGATATTCTCGCCGGTCTTCGCGACGCGCTCGGCCAGGAACTTGCCGACCGCCGTGCCTTTCTCGTCCTTGATGTACGCCTGTTCCAGCAGACAGATGTCGCCGTACCACGCGTTGAGCTTGCCCTCGGCGATCTTCGGCACCAGGTTTTCCGGCTTGCCCATCTCGCGAACCTGCTGCTCAAAGATGCTGCGCTGGTTGTTGAGCAGGTCCGCCGGAATGTCGTCCTTGCGCACGTATTCCGGGCGCATGGCGACGATCTGCAGGCACAGGCTGCGCACGAGCTCTTCGAATTCCGGCGTGTTGGCGACGAAATCCGACTCGCAGTTCACTTCAATCAGCGCGCCCGACTTGCCGTCATGGTGCACGTAGCTGGACACGCGGCCTTCCACCGCCGTGCGCCCCGCCTTCTTCTGCGCCGTAGCCAGCGACTTCTTCTGCAGGTACTCGGACGCGGCCTTCATGTCGCCGTTGCTTTCCGTCAGCGCCTTCTTGCAGTCGCCCATCGGGGCGCCGGTCGAATCGCGCAGTTCCTTGATCATCGTAGCCGTAATCGCGACAGTCATGGTGTTCTCCAGGTCGGGACGCCAGTTGCTGGCTATCCCTCGTCAAAAAATGAATGTGTCAGGAATCGCAGGTACCGGAGCGGTCAGGCTTACGCCTCTTCGCTGTCCGCATCCACGTCGGCATCGATTTCCGCGTCAGCGGCTTCGCCGTCCGCTTCAATCGCGACGTCCGCTTCAATCGCGGCGTCCACAACGGCGTCCGCGTGACGCGGCTTGCGGATGATCTCGACGTTCTCAAGCGCCGCGCCGGTCGGGCTCGCGCTGCCGCCTTCAAAGTCGCGACCAAAGGCTTCGCGGCTGGACGCGGCGCCGATGATGCAGGCTTCCGCCGCCGTCGAAACGAACAGGCGAATCGAGCGCATCGCGTCGTCGTTGGCCGGGATGATGTAGTCGACCAGATCCGGATCGGCGTTGGTGTCGCAAACGCCGACGACCGGGATACCCAGACGGCGCGCTTCCGCGATCGCGATGTGCTCCTCGACCGGATCCACAACGAAGATCGCGCCCGGCATCGCCGGCATGGTCCGCAGACCACCGAGGTTGCGCATCAGCTTCGCGTGCTGCTTGGCGAGGTGCGACAGCTCTTTCTTGGGCAGACGATGGGCCATTTCCGGGCTCATCATGCGCTCGATTTCGTTGAGCTTCTCAATCGACGTCTTGACCGTGCGGAAGTTGGTCAGCGTGCCGCCGAGCCAACGGTGGGCGACGACCGGCATCTTCGCGCGACCGGCTTCTTCCTTCACGATGTCGCGGGCCTGGCGCTTGGTGGCGACAAACAGGACCTGCTGGCCGTGCGAGGTGACGCGCGACAGGAAGTTGGTGGCGTCCTTGAGCAGCTTGGCGGTCTTGCCCAGGTTGATGATGTAGATGCCGTTGCGCGCGCCGTAGATGTAGCGCTTCATCTTCGGATTCCAGCGGCGGGTCTGGTGACCGTAGTGCGCGCCGGCTTCGAGCATGTCTTTGATGGTGACGTTCAAATTGGCCATAGTGAGCTCCGTTTACCTGCATCCGGACGGATGCGTGCTACCGCCCTGACATGCACCGGGAGGTCCCAGCACGGAGTCGTCAGCGCGTGAGTTTCTCGAAAAACGCTTGCGTTTGCCGAGGTTCGATCGCGTTTCTGGTTCAGACAGCCTGAACAGAACCCGCGGTCGGGGGCAGAAGTGTAGGGCAAAAGCGCGCCGAACGCAACAGAATCCGCACGTTGATCGACGCCGGTCGCGTTAGCCGACTGAACCACCGGCGCGCAACGTCCGCGCCAGCCGGCTGATGTCGCGCACGACTTTCACGTCCAGATGGCGGAGCTCGCCATTCAGCGCCGCGAGTTCCGTCGTGACGTCCTCGTGAACGCCTTCGTGCGCGGGTTCATCCAACAGCAACGCGTCGGGTCGCGTGTCCAGCGCCGAGCAAAGCCGCATCAGCGTTGGGAAACTCGGCAGCGACAAGCCTCGCTCGATGCGCGCGTACGCCTCAGTCGTCAGACCGATGGCCGTGCTGACCTCGTCCTGCGTCCGATGACCGGCCTTGCGCATCCCGCGCAGGCGTGAGCCGACGCGCTGGGCGATGCGTTGCGCTTGGGCACGATCCTCTTTCTTGCGGGGCATGATTCCTCCGGTCCATATTCTTGTCGCGATCAGGCGTGCCGCCACCGAGGCGTCCCACTGCGGGAATCTTTCAGGGCGGGGCAGGCCGCGCACCCACCCCGATGCGTTGGACTTCGCAGCCCGCCAATTGATGACATGCCGTGACAAACAGCGGACGGATTCGCCTCGCCAGCCCGCCCGCTTCCGGTTATCATTCCGGCGCCTGCTGGGGGCCGCTTGTCACACCCAGCGCCACGAGGTCCAGATGCTGCACATGCCCATTCGTCCGCGCCGCAACCGCAAGAACCCCGTTCTGCGCGGCTTTGCCCGGGAAACGACGCTGGAAGCCAATCGGCTGATTTGGCCGCTCTTCATCCACGCCGGTGAAGGTCGTCAGGCGATCAAGTCGATGCCCGGCTGCTTCCGGCTGTCGATCGCGGAGCTGCTCAAGGAAGTTGCTGCGGGCGTTGCCGATGGTGTTTGTTCCGTCGTGCTGTTTCCTGCGATCGATGAAAAGCTCAAGAACCGCACCGCTGATGAGTGCTGGAACGCCCAGGGCCTCGTGCCGCAGACGGTGCGCCTGCTCAAGCAGAAATGGCCGGACCTGTGCGTGATCACGGACGTTGCCCTCGACCCATACAACAGCGATGGCCATGACGGCGTCGTCAGCGAAGACGGCCGCATCATCAACGACGAGACCGTGCACATTCTCTGCAAACAGGCGCTTTGCCATGCGCGCGCCGGCGCTGACATCGTCAGCCCGAGCGACATGATGGACGGCCGCATCGGCGCGATTCGCGCGGCGCTGGACGCCGACGGCTTCCAGGACGTGGCGATCCTCGCCTACACCGCCAAGTACGCGTCGGCGTTCTACGGCCCGTTCCGCGACGCCCTCGATTCCGCGCCCAAATTTGGCGACAAGAAGACGTACCAGATGGACCCGGCCAATCGCCGCGAGTCGCATCGCGAGGTGGCGCTGGATGAGGCGGAAGGCGCGGACATGGTCATGGTCAAGCCGGCCGGACCGTACCTGGACGTGATCGCGGAAGTGCGTGCGGCGACTGCGCTGCCCGTGGCGGCGTATCAGGTCTCGGGCGAGTACGCGATGCTCAAGGCTGCGGCGCAAAACGGCTGGCTGGACGAGAAGAAAGCCGCGCTGGAGTCCCTGCTGGCGATCCGCCGCGCTGGTGCCGACATGATCCTGACCTACTATGCCCACCAAGCCGCGCGCTGGCTGGCCGGCAAAGAGTAAACCCGCGTGAGCCTACAGCTTTGGCTTCTCAGTCTCGGCGTGCTGCTGCTGGGTCCGGCGCTGCTCGCGTGGGTCCAGCGTGCGCCGTTGTGGCTGCAGACGACCGCGATGCAGGGGCTGGACGGCTTTGTGCTGACGTCGGTCGCGGGCATCGTGCTCGCCGATGTGCTGCCGCACGCCTTGAGCGAAGCGGGCATGTGGGCGGTGCCGCTGGTACTGCTGGGGCTGATCGGCCCGTCGTTGGCGGAGCGCGGGTTGCATCGCGCCGCGGAGCAGGTGCACGCGCTGGCGCTGTTTCTCGGCATGGCGGGGCTGGTGCTGCACGCGACGCTGGACGGCGTGGCGCTGGCCGGCGGCGATGCCCGCCCGCAACTGGCGACGGCCGTGTTGCTGCACCGACTGCCGGAAGGTCTGACGATTTGGTGGCTGCTGCGGCCGACCTACGGCCGGATGATCGCGGGGTTGGCGTTGGCACTGGTGGCGGCGGCGACGATCCTCGGCATGTGGGCGGGACCGTCGACGGTCCCCGATGGCGTCGCGCTGGGGCTGATTGAGTCGCTGGTCGCCGGTTCGCTGCTGCACGTGGTCATGCACCGGCCGCATCCGCTTGTGCACTTGGCGCATGGGCGGCGCGGGCGGCTCGCGAGCGGCATCGGCGGACTGGCCGGCGTCGCGGTGGTGAGCGTGCTGCTCGGCCATGATCCGCACGGCGCCGAGGCGGCGAGCAGCTTTGGCCACTTCCTCATGGAGTCCGCGCCCGCGCTCCTGCTGGCGTACCTGGCCGCGGGCCTCGTGCAGGCGATGCTGCCCGCCGCGTCTATGGCGTGGATGCAGCGCGGCGGCGCGTTCTCCCAAGCGGTGCGCGGCGTGCTGTTTGGCTTGCCGTTGCCGATTTGCTCGTGCGGCGTGGTCCCAGTCTATCGCAGCCTCGTCCTGCAAGGCGTGCCCGCGGCGGCCGGCATGGCGTTCCTGGTGGCGACGCCGGAACTCGGCCTCGATGCCATCCTGCTGTCCTGGCCGCTGCTCGGCGGCCATCTCGCGATCGCCCGGCTGGCTGCCGCCGCGAGCGTCGCGCTGGGCGTCGGCTGGCTCGTGGGGCGCAACGTGCCGCCAGCGGACGCGCACCAGGGGCACGCCGCGATGCCACACAAGAATGCCCAAGCGTGGCCGGCCCGGCTGCGGCAAGGGCTGGCGCTGGGATTTGGCGAAATCGTTGACCACACGGCGCCTTGGCTGCTTCTGGGTCTGGTCCTCGCCGCGTTGGCTGAGCCGGAGCTGAAAGCCGGACTGCTCGCGCACCTGCCGCCGGGCTGGGATGTGCCGCTTTTCGCGCTGCTCGGGATGCCGCTCTACGTTTGCGCATCAGGCGCGACGCCGCTGGTCGCCGTACTTGTCGCCCACGGCGTGTCGCCCGGCGCGGGTCTCGCGTTGCTGCTGACGGGTCCGGCGACCAACGTCTCCACGTTTGGTGTGCTCGCGCGCCTCCACGGCGCGCCGGTTGCGGTGCGGTTCGGCGTCGTGATGGCGGTGCTGGCGGTCGCAGCAGGCTATGTTTGCAACTTCGTGCTGGGCGACTATCACGTGCCGGTGACCGCGGTGGGCGAGCACGGCGCCCTCTACACGGTGCAAGTTGCCGCGACGTGGGCGCTGGCGCTGCTGTTTGCCGCGTCCGTGCTGCGTCAGGGTGCGCGCGGGTTTGTCAGTCAGGTGCTGGAATTCGCCAATGGCGAAGGCGCTGAAACGCCGGGGCAAGCCGGCGGTCACGGGCACGACCACGGGCACGACCACGGTCATGCGCACGCCCACGACCACGACCACGGCCACAAGCACGACCACGGCCACAAGCACGACCACGGCCACCATCACCCGCATTGAAAAGCGCGACTGCGGCTATTCCACC
>CAINLT010000334.1 GCA_903850505.1 uncultured Myxococcales bacterium
CCGCCGCCGGCGTGGCGCGCGGATCCCATCGAAGTCGAGCGCGTGCTGGAACTACCGATGGCGGAGGTCGTTGCCGCTGAGCCGGTCTCCTGGCTGGACTTCAGCATCTTCGGCATTCCGTTTCGCGCGCCGCGCTTCCACTTCAGCGACGGCACGGTGGTTTGGGGCGCGAGCGCACGCATCCTCCAGCGCTTCATCGAACGCGTTCGCCCACATTGGCAGGCGTAACGCGGCGGTTTGACGCGATTTGACGCGGCAAAAAGCGCGTCATCGGCATTGACGCACTGCATTATCTGGGCGGACAATGTCGCCGCCTCGCTCCCGAGGCTCTCAGGTTGTGTCATGTCTGAACCGCGCGTGATCAAACGCTACGCCAACCGCAAGATGTACGACACGTCGCGGTCCTGCTACGTGACGCTGGAAGAAATTGCCGAGATTGTCCGCCAAGGTACGGAAGTCCGGGTCATCGACAACAAGACCAAGCAGGACTTGACCGAAGTGACGCTGACGCAGGCGCTGCTGGATTCTGAGCGCAAGCAGCGCGGCACGGTTCCGCTCGCGGGGCTGCGCAACCTGATTTCGTCGGGCAACGAGTTCCTATCCCGCAAGGTCGCCGAGCCGGTCAGCCGCGTGAAAGAAGGCGCTGAGCGTTGGCGCGTCGACGCGGAGCGCACGATTACCGCGTTCAAGACGGAAGCCGAGAAGCGCGCGGAGAAGCTGCTGCACCGCCGCAACGAAGAGCAGGGCGGCGTGGACGCGGACGGCAAGCCGGAAGCGGCCAAGGCGGACACGGCGAAGCACGAGGCGGTCAAGTCGGACAGCGTGCCGCTGATGGCGGGCTTCGTCGAGCAGACACAGCGGGCGGCGGACGAACTGCAGCACAAGCTCGACGATCGCGTGCGACACGTCGCGGGCGCGCTGGGGCTGCGCGGCGCGGACGAGGATGAAGTGGCGGCTTTGCGTAAGCGTGTCGAGGAGTTGGAGGCGCGCATCGGCAAGCTTGAGGCGCGCAGCTAGGGCATCGTCGCGGTGAATGAATCACGGGCGCGTCATGCGCGTCTGAGGATTGGGCTTGCTCTTGCCCGCGGGCCTTGTGACCGCCAAGACGCAGGCTTAGCATTGCCTTGCGGTGTAATCCCGCAACTGATGGGAGCTGTTATGAAAGCGTTGCATCGAATCCTGATTCTGATCGCGGCAAGTGGCTTGTTCGCCCTGCCGGCGATGGCCGCGAAGCCCGCGCCGTCGGAGCCGACTTCGGACGTCAGTGAGGCGGACATCGGCGGCGAGGCCTTCATCCACATGAAGCTCGAGTTCGTCAAGTTCACGCTGGATGGCAAAGAGTGGGAAAACCACGAGTACACGGACAACCGCAAGACCCTGGTGATCCGCGGGATTGAGCGCAGCGGCGAGCACACGGTCGTCCTGTCGCCGCGGGAAGCTGGCTGGGAGCCGTTCACCCTGGTGCTCAAGCCGGCGGAGTTCAAGCGGACCAACGTCGCGCAGAAGGGCAAGACGACGGTCATCGCGTTCCGTTCCAAGCACGTCGTGGATTTTGCCAAGGCCGCGACCGCGAAGCCGGCTGAACCCGCCAAGCCCGCTGAGCCGCCCGCGCAGTAGGCGCCAGCACAAACAGGCCAGAGCGACGCCAGTGCGGTGGCGGATGGGGTGGTATGTCCAGTGAAGTCATCGGCCGGTTTGAGCAAGTCCTGCGCTTTGCCTCGACGCGCGGCATCGCGGAAGTGCACATCAAGCCCGGTCAGCGGCCGCTGTATCGCCGTTCAGGCGCGCTGATTTCGCGCAAGGATGAGGCGACCTTCTCCGAAGCGGATCTGGATGAAGTCGCGCACGGTCTGGTGCCGGGCGCGTGGCTGCCGCAGTGGTCGGTGGGCGGCGACGTGACGTTCGCGCATGGCGTCGTGGGCTGCGGTCGCTTCCGGGTGACGCTGTTTCGCCAGCGCGGCGCGGTGGGCATCGTCGTGCACGTGGTGCCGCCCAAGGCGCAGGCGTTGCGCGAGCTCAACCTCCCCAAGGTCCTCGGCAGTTGGGCGCTTCTGCCGCGCGGTCTGGTGATTCTCGCGGGGCCGCCGGGATCGGGGCGTTCGACGACCTGGCAGGCGTTGATCGAGCACATCAACACCGTCGCCGCCAATCCGCGCCACATCGTGACGGTGGAGGACCCGGTTGAGGTGCTATTCGACGACAAGATGGCGTTCATCCGTCAGCGCGAGCTGCACACGGATACGGCGGACATCGCCTCGGCGCTCGGCCACATCGCGCGGATGGATTGCGACGTCGTGGCGATCGGCGACCTGCCGCCGGAGCACGTCGAGTCTGCGATCACGTTGGCGGAACAGGGGCGTCTGGTGCTTGCGGTCGTGGCGGGCGGGCCACCAGTCGAATGGCTGAAGCAGACGCTGGCGCGGCTGGAACCAGCACGGCGCGAACCGTTCCGCCAGCGGCTTGCCGCGCAGTTGAAGGCGGTGAGCTATCAGAAGCTCGTGCCGACCGCCGACGGCAAGGCGCGCGTGCCGGCGATGGAGACGATGACGCTGACGCCGCCGATGACCGACGTGCTGCGCGGCGCGGGCGATGTCAGCGCGCTGCAGCCGCTCATCGATCAGGGACGCGGCGCGGGCTGCCAGACCCTCGACCAGCACCTCGTCGATCTCGCGCACGCGGGGACGATTGCGGTCGATCAGGCGCTGCTGGCGTCCGAGCAGCCCGACGTCCTGCGCAACCGGATCGCCGGCGTGACGGTCGCGGTGCCCATGCAGGCCATCGGCAAGGTCGACGATTTGCCGTTCTGACGCAGCTTGACGTCGGACCGTTTCGGTCTAACTTGAACAGGCGGTTTGTGCCGCACTTGGAGTTTTTGGATGAATCCCGATCGCAATCCCTACGCCCCCGTTACGCAGAGCCCCTGGGGCCAGACCGGCAACATGGAGCACGCCAGCCGCACGGAGATGGCCGCGCGCTTCACCAGCCGCATGTTCGGCTGGATGGCCGGCGGGCTCGCGCTCTCCGGCGTCGTCGCGATGACCGTGCTGAGCAATGAGACGCTCCTCGCCGGCGTCGCCGAATGGTTCCGCGCGCTGCTCATCCTCGAACTCGCGATGGTCATCGGCTTTTCCGCGCTGCTCAAGCGCATGAATTTCGCCACGGCGGCGGCATCCTTCCTCGCCTACGCCGCCGTCAATGGCCTGACGCTTGGCCTCATCGTCACGCTTTACACCCGTGAATCGGTCGCCAATACGTTCTTTGTCACCGCCGGCACGTTTGGCGCCATGGCCGTCGTCGGTGCCACGACCAAGCGCGACCTGACCAGCATGGGCAGCTTCCTGATGATGGGCGTTGTCGCGCTGATCATCGCCGGCGTCGTCAACATTTTCATGCATTCCAGCGCGCTGCAATTCGCGATTTCCAGCCTCGGTGCGTTGATCTTCACCGGTCTGACGGCGTACGACGTGCAGCGTTTCCAGAAGCTCGGCTACATGGGTTTCCACACGAGCGAAGAAGAAGGCAAGGTCGCGCTGGTCGGCGCGCTGAACCTGTACCTGGATTTTGTGAACCTGTTCCTGATGCTGCTGCGGTTGTTTGGCGGTCGCCGGAACTAGCACTTCCGTGACACCGCCGTGGCGCACGCCCGCGTTCACATGCTAGACTCCCGACCCCAGCGGCGCCCTTTCGCCGCCTGACGGGAGTCCCCATGCCGCTCGAATTCGCCTACCAGGACATGCTGCCGCTCGGTCACGACGACACGCCGTTTCGGCTGCTGACGACCGACTACGTCTCCACGTTTACCGCCAATGGCCGGACCTTCTTGCAAGTCCAGCCTGAAGCGCTGACGCTGCTGGCGCAGACCGCGATGCGCGACATCGCCCATCTGCTGCGGCCGGGGCATCTGGCGCAAGTGCGCAAGATCCTGGATGATCCGGAGGCGTCGGACAACGATCGCTTCGTCGCGCTGGAGCTGCTCAAGAACGCCAATATCGCGGCGGGCGGCGTGCTGCCGTCGTGCCAGGATACCGGCACGGCCATCGTGATGGGCAAGCGCGGCCAGAACGTGCTGACCGATGGCAACGATGAGGCGGCGCTGTCGCGCGGCGTGTTCAACACGTATCAGACGTCCAACCTGCGCTACAGCCAGATGGCGCCGCTGGACATGTACACGGAAGTGAATACGGACAACAACTTGCCTGCGCAGATCGAGCTCTACGCGACGGCGGGCGACGCCTACAAGTTCCTGTTCATGGCCAAAGGCGGCGGGTCGGCCAACAAGAGCTACTTGTATCAAGAAACGAAGGCGCTGCTCAATCCAGACAGCTTGATGAAGTTTCTGGATCAGAAGATTCGCTCGCTTGGCACCGCGGCTTGTCCGCCGTATCACCTGGCGATCGTCATCGGCGGCACGTCGGCGGAACTCGCGCTCAAGACGGCGAAATACGCCTCGGCGCGCTACCTGGACACGCTGCCGACCTCAGGCAACGCACTGGGCCGCGGGTTCCGCGACCTGGACCTGGAAGCGCAAGTGCTCAAGCTGACGCAGGACATGGGGATTGGCGCGCAGTTTGGCGGCAAGTACTTCTGTCACGACGTGCGGGTCATTCGCCTGCCGCGCCACGGCGCTTCCTGCCCGGTGGCGATTGCCGTGTCCTGCAGCGCGGATCGTCAGGTGCTGGGCAAGATCACCAAGGACGGCGTGTTCCTGGAAGCGCTGGCGACGGACCCGGCCAAGTACTTGCCGGAAGTGAGCGATGCGCATCTTGAGACAGAAGTGCTGAAAATCGACCTCAACCGGCCGATGGCGGAAATTCGCGCTGAGCTGAGCAAGTATCCCATTAAAACGCGGCTTTCGCTGTCCGGTCCGATGATTGTGGCGCGCGACATTGCCCACGCCAAGCTCAAGGAACGGTTGGACGCGGGCAAGGGGATCCCACAGTACCTGCGCGATTATTGCGTCTATTACGCGGGTCCGGCCAAGACGCCGGAAGGCTACGCGTCGGGCTCATTTGGTCCGACGACGGCGGGGCGAATGGACGCGTACGTCGACCAGTTCCAAGCCGCCGGCGGCAGTCTCGTCATGCTCGCCAAAGGCAACCGCAGCAAAGCGGTGACCGACGCGTGCAAGGCCCATGGCGGCTTCTACCTCGGCAGCATCGGCGGTCCCGCGGCGCGCTTGGCTAAGGACTGCATCAAGAAAGTTGAAGTCCTGGAATACGCAGAGCTGGGCATGGAAGCCGTCTGGAAGATTGAGGTGGAGGACTTTCCGGCGTTCATCGTCGTTGACGACAAAGGCAATGACTTCTTTGCCAACATCGCGACGAGCACGCTGTCGATCGCCAGGAAGGCTTGAACCATGACGGTTGTGCTGTTTCTTGACTGATCCGTGACAGATTCTCATCGCCCCCCGGTGGGCGTGGTGCTACCATCGCCCCGGAGGTTGCGTGTCTACGGACGAATTCAAGCCTTTGATCCTGTTGGTGGATGACGCGCCTGAGAACCTCGCGGTCCTCTCCGGCGTTTTGGAGGACACCTACAAGATCAAGGTCGCGACGTCGGGCGCCAGGGGACTCCGGATCTGCGAAGGCTCGCCCTTGCCGGATATCATCCTCCTCGACGTCATGATGCCGGAAATGGACGGCCTTGAGGTCTGCCGGCGTTTGAAGAGCGATTCGCGCACCCGCGACATCCCGGTCATCTTCGTCACCGCGATGTCGGATGCACAAGACGAGGCGCATGGCCTCGCGGTCGGCGCGGTCGACTACATTACCAAGCCGATCAGCCCCGCGGTTGTGCGTCAGCGCGTGCGCGTGCACCTGGAACTCAAGCGGGCGCGGCAGGCGTTGGAACGCCTTGGGCGGCACTATCAGTCCTACATCAGCGTGGAAGTGGCGAGCAGCATCCAGCGCGGTGAAGTACCCAGTGGCCTCATCAGCCGGAAGCGGCCGCTCACCGTGCTGTTTGTCGATATCGTCGGCTTCACCAACTTCACCGATCGCGTCCATCCGGCGATGATGACGGAGCTGCTGAACGGTTACTTTGAAGCGATGAGTGAAGTCGTGTCGCGCCATCATGGGACGTTGGACAAGTTCATCGGCGACGCCTGCATGGTGGTTTTTGGCGACCCGGCGACCCAGGGCGTGGAACAGGACGCGATCTCGGCAGTGCGCGCGGCGTTGGACATGCTGGCCGTGGTTCCGTCCTTGCAGCACGACTGGATGGCAATAAGCGGCGGCGAGCCGTTGCGCTTGCACATCGGCATCGCCTCGGGACCGTGCATCGTGGGCAATTTCGGCAGCAAGCGGCAGATTACGTACACGGCGCTTGGCGCGACGGTGAACCTGGCGTCGCGGCTGGAAAACGTCGCCGCGCCCGATACGTTGCTCATCGCCGAGGAGACCTACGAGCTGGTGCAGCGCCATTTCCTCTGCCAACCGCAGCCGCCCATTCAGGTGAAAGGGATCGAGCGACTACTCAACACGCACATCGTCACCGACGCCGTAGGGGATCCATGAGCCTTGGCCAGGAACGCCGTCCGCTGCCCGTGGGGCAGACGCTGCTCATCGTCGACGACACGCCGGAGAACCTCGCGATTCTTGGCGAGCTCCTCGCGCCGCTGTACAGCGTGCGTGTGGCCAATTCGGGCGCGCGCGCCATCCTGGCCGCGGAGCGGCAGCCGTCGCCGAACCTCATCCTGCTCGACATCCTGATGCCGGACATGGACGGTTTCGCGGTCCTGGAGAGGCTGCGCGAGAACCCGCAGACCCGTGATATACCTGTGATCTTCGTTACGTCCATGGAAGGGACGGCGGCCGAGGAACGTGGTCTTGAGCTCGGCGCGGTGGACTACATCACCCGGCCCATCCAGCCGCAGGTCGTGCTCGCGCGGGTCCGCACGCACCTGGAGCTCAAGTACGCGCGTGACTTGTTGAAGGACCAGACGCGGTTCCTGGAGGCGGAAGTGGCGGCGCGGATGGCGGACAATATCGTCATTCAGGACGTCAGCATTCGCGCGTTGGCGAGCCTGGCGGAAGTGCGCGACCCGGAGACGGGGCACCATTTGCTGCGCACCCAAGGCTACGTGCGCGCCTTGGCCGAGGCGCTGCGCGGTCATCCGCGGTTCTCAGCGACACTGACGGCGAGCTACATTGAGACGCTGGTGAAATCAGCGCCTCTGCACGACATCGGCAAAGTGGGCATTCCGGACAGCATCCTGCTCAAGCCCGGGCCGCTGACGCCGGATGAATGGGCAATCATGAAGCGCCACGCGCCAATGGGCCGCGAGGCGATTGAGCACGCCGAGCGCGAGATTGATCGGCCCGTCGCGTTCCTGAATGTGGCGAAGGAGATCGCCAACTGGCACCACGAGAAATGGGACGGCAGCGGCTATCCGGATGGGCTGGTGGGCGATGCGATCCCGATCAGCGCGCGGCTGATGGCGGTGGCCGATGTGTTCGACGCGCTCATTTCGCGGCGGGTCTACAAGGCGCCGCAGGCCGCAGAGCGCGCGACGGAGGTGATTCACGCGGGCCGCGGCCTGCACTTTGATCCGGATGTCGTCGACGCTTTTGACCGCGCCATCGAGACGTTTTTTGGCATTGCCGAACGCTATGTCGACGTCGACGACAAGCCGGAGGTCGCGCCAGTGCCGACGGTGGGAGGATGAAGCGGCGCACGGGATCGTCAGGGCAGGAAACGCCGGATGCGCGGCGGACCGGCCGTTACGCGCGCCTTCGTCAGTCGATGCGTGGTGTCCGCGTGCAACTCGCGCTGGTCCTTGTGCTGGGCGCTATCCCGGTCACCTTGGCGATCGTCCTCCAAACGCGCGGCGAGCGCGAGACCGCGATACGCTACGAGCAAAATAAGCTGCGCTACGTCGTCGCTGAGATCGCCGACCAGCAGGAGCACGTCGCGGACTTCGCCGAGCAGTTGTTGCTGTCATTGAGCAGCGATCCGTCGGTCCGAAACCAGGCGCATCCGCTCTGCGACGCGGCCCTCTCGCGTGGACTTTCCGGGCGCGAGGACCACCTGACCAACATCAATCTCCTCAACCCGGATGGAGACGCGGTCTGCACCGCGTTGCAGGCAACTACGCCGTACCCGTGGGACAAGGTGGCGGCGTTCCAACTTGCGCTCAAGGCGCCCGGACTCGTGGTCGGCGAGGTCATGAAGGGGCCGACGAGTCATCGGCTCATGATGCCGGTCTTTCTGGCGGTTCGCGATTCCGCGGGGAAGGTCCAGAGCGTGCTGCTCGCCGGTCTGGACCTGACCTGGCTGACGAGCGTGACACAGAAAGCCGGGTTTCCGCACTCGGCGGTGATCGGGCTGCTCGACGACCACGACCGCGTGGCGTTCCGCTATCCGGACACGGAGCATCTGCTCGGCAAGGCTGTGGCCCACCTGCCGCTGGTGCAGGCAATCCACGCGAGCGGCAGGCGGGGCATGCTCAATGGCCCCGGGCTGGAAGGCGCGGCCCGCTTCGTGGCGTTTGATCGCTTTGGCGAGCGCACCGGCAAAGGGCTGACGGTCTGGCTTTCAGTTGAGCGGGCGGACGTGATCGCGGGCGTGCCCAAGACCTCCCTGGCTCTCGGGATTACCACGCTGGGCCTGTTCTGCCTGCTGCTGGCCGTGTTTTGGCTCGCGAGCGACCGGATGATTTTGCGCCCGGTGGAGCGGCTCAGTGCGGCGTTTCGCCAGCTGGGAACTGGCGACCTGTCGACGCGCGTGGGCGCGGAGGCGGCCAAGGGCGAGCTGGGCGATCTGGCGCGGGCGTTTGACGACACCGTTGTGGCGCTCGCTGCCATGCGCGAGTCCGAGCGTGCGAACAAGGCGATGAAGGTGCTGATCGCCGTGAAGGGCGTGCGGCCGGTGCGGGACGACGAGGCGGATCTTGTCGACACGCTGGCCCGGCGAATCGTGGCGGCGGGTGACTATCCGCTTGTGTGGATCGGCCACGCCAATCAGGACGACGGCAAGCAAATCCTGCCCGTTGCGGTACAAGGCGTTGCTGCGGAGGCCGTGCGCGGTCGCGCCGCTACGTCAGTCGACGGCGAATTGGGTGACGGTCCGGCCCGGTGCATCCGCGAGAATCGGATCTTGACGATGGGCGCCCCGTCGGAGTTGGCCATTCCCGCCGAGTGGCAAGAAATCGCCCGCACGTTCGACATCGCCTCGACAATCGCCATCCCGTTGCGCGACAGCGACGGCGCGATGGTCGGCTCGCTGGCCATCTACTCCCACGATCCTCACGCGTTCGGCGAAGTTGAGTCGCGGTTGTTGGCTGATGCGGGGGACGACATCGTCGCCAAGATCACGGGGTTGCGCGATCGCGTCGCCAGGCAGAAAGCCCAGGCGGCGCTGGCCGCGAGTGAATCGACGCTGGCGCGCGCGGAGGAGCTCGGACGGGCAGGTTCCTGGCTCCTGGACCTCAAGACCCACGGGCTGTGGCCGTCCGCGGGCCTGCTGCGGATAGCCGGGCTGGAACCGCATGAGTTTGAGGGTACGCTCGCCGGGCTACTGGGAGCTGTCCATCCCGACGACCGGGATTGGGTCCGTCGGACATTCCTGCGCGCGATTGAGACGGGCGAAGGGTATGACATTCGCCACAGGATCCTGACCCGGTCGGGCGAGGTTCGCCACGTCCACGCCCGCTGCGTGATGCAGCCGAACGCCGCAGAGGAGGCGACTCAGGCCATCGGCACGGTCCGCGATATTACCGAGGAGGTTGAGATCCGGACAGCCTTGCGCAAGCGCGTCAAGGAGTCGCAATGCCTCAACCGGGTCTTCCGGGAGACGGAGCGGGCCGACACGCCGCTGTCGCAGGTGCTGAGCAACGTTGCCGAAGCGCTGCCGATGGGCTGGCTCCACGACGCGGACGCCGGAGCGCAGATCCGCTTGGGCACCCAGACGTATGCAACGGCGAACTTTGCCGAAACCGCTTGGAACCTGACAGCGCCATTTGCCGCCGGCGGTCAGTCAGGCGTCGTGACGGTCGCGTACCGGCACGAACCAGAAGCGCACGACCAAGGCGTGTTCCTCGACGAGGAGCGCGACCTCATCCATGCCATCGCCAAGCGCATCGCGGACACGCTTGCGGTGCGCGAGGTAGACGAGCGACTCCGCGAGAGCGAATCGCTGTACTCGGCCATCGTCAATCAGGCGCGTGACGCGATCGCGACTGTGGACATGGAGACGGGGCTGTTCGCGGACTTCAATGAGGCGAGCCACGCGGCGCTTGGCTTCTCGCGTGACGAGTTCGCGCGAATGGGACTGCGCGATTTGAATGCCGTCATGGGACCCGAGGCGCAGCAAGAGGCGCTTGGCAGGATGATGCAGCCTGCGGGCGCGACCATCGAAACCAAGCTGCGTTCCCGCGATGGCACGCTGCGGGACGTGCGCGTCAGTGGCCAACCGATCCGGGTGAACGGCAAGTCCTATTTGGCGGCGAGTTGGTCAGACCTGACCGAGGCCAAACGCGCGGAAGCGGAGTTGCGGCGCGTCACCGCCGACCAACGGATGCTGGCGATCGCCACCCGTGCGATCCTCTACGGCGAGGACCAACGCGCGCTCGTCCAGACGATTTGCGAAGTCATCATCCGGGAGCGTGGCTATCCCTTGGCGTGGTTTGGCGTGCCGGAGCACGATGGGACCAAGCGCATCGCGGTAGTGACACGTGCAGGAACGGCGGCGGACTACGTCGAAACGCTGGATATCACATGGGCGGACGAGCCGCGCGGCCACGGTCCGACGGGCACGGCCGTGCGGGAACGTCGGTGCGTCGTCGCTCAGAGCGTCATGACGGACCCGAAGCTTGCTCCGTGGCGGGCTGCCGCGGCCAAGAACGGCATCGCAGCCTCAATTGCGATCCCGCTCTTTGCCGCGGACGGCGAAGTCCTTGGCGTGCTCTCTGTCCATGCCGCGAGCCCTGGGGCATTCCTCGAGGACGAGACAAAGCTCCTCCGCAGTCTCGCCGATAGCCTCGCGTTCGGCATCCGGTCCCTGCGCGACCGCGAGGCGCGCGAAGCGGCCGAGTTGGAGAACCTGAAGCTCTCGCTGGCGATCGATCAGAGTCCAAACGCGGTGATCGTGACGGATTTGCAGGGGCAGATCGAATACATCAACGCTGCGTTCACCGGAGCGACTGGTTACACGCGCGACGAGATCCTGGGTCAGAACCCACGGATTCTGAAGTCTGGCCTCACGCCCGAGCACGTGTACACAGAGATGTGGGCGCGCCTCGGCGCGGGGGAAGTCTGGCGCGGCGAATTCAACAACCGCCGCAAGGACGGCACAGACTATCTGGAGCGCGCGACGATCGTGCCGCTGCGGGATGCCAACTGTGCGATCTGCAACTACGTGGGCATCATGGAAGATGTCACCGCGTCCAAGGCGACTGAAGAAAAGCTGCGCAAGCTAAGCCTGGTCGTCGAGCAGAGCCCGGCGAGCATCGCGATCACGGACCTGAACGGCAACATCGAGTACGTCAATCCCGCGTTTGTCCACCACGCCGGCTACACGCTGGATGAGCTGCGCGGGCGGAATCCACGGGTGCTGCAGTCGGGCAAGACGGCAGCGGCGACCTATCCGACGATGTGGGCGGCGCTGACCGCGGGCAAGGTCTGGCAAGGTGAGCTCGTCAATCGGCGCAAGGACGGAACGGAGTACACGGAACTGGCGACCCTCGCGCCGATCCGCAATGACGCTGGCGAAGCGACCCACTTCGCGGCGATCAAGGAGGACATCACCGAGCGCAAGCATCTCGACGCGGAGCTGGACACGCACCGGCATCACCTGGAGGAGTTGGTCGACACACGCACGGCGCAGTTGCGCGAGGCGCAGGCGCGCGCCGAGGCGGCGAACATGGCCAAGAGCGCGTTCCTGGCCAACATGAGCCACGAAATACGCACGCCGCTCAACGCCATCATCGGCCTGACCCACCTGATGTCCGAGCAGGTCAAGACACCCGAGCACGTGGAGCGGCTGCGGAAGATCGACGGTTCGGCGCGGCACTTGCTGGCGATTATCAATGACATCCTGGATCTGTCCAAGGTCGAAGCGGGCAAGCTGCGACTGGAGAACGTCGACTTTGCCGTCGCGGATCTGGTCAATGGCGTGCGCGACAGCCTCGCCGAGCAAGCCCGTGACAAGGGCCTGGCGCTGCAGTTCGACGTCGCGGAAGCCCTCCCGGCGCGGTTGAACGGCGATGCGTTGCGCCTGACCCAAGTGCTGCTGAATCTGGGCTCGAATGCGGTGAAGTTCACGGCGCACGGCCAGGTGTCGGTGCGGGTGCTGGCGGACGCGCCTGCTGCGGGGCCGCGGTTGGTCAGGTTTGAAGTTCGGGATACCGGGATCGGTCTCTCGCAGGAGCAGATCGAGCGGATCTTCCAGCCGTTTGAACAAGCGGACGTCTCGACGACGCGCAAATTCGGAGGTACCGGCTTGGGGCTGGCCATCAGCCGGCGCTTGGTTGAACTGCTCGGCGGCACACTGGGCGTGACGAGCGCGCCGGGGCAGGGCAGCACGTTCTGGTTCACGCTGCCGCTGCATGCGGCGAACACGTTGCGCGCGGGCCAAGCGGCGCGGCTGAGTCACGGGCTGCTGCCGGTCGTGCGGGTCGGGCGCAAGGCGGCGAGCATTGTGCTGCTGCTGGTTGAGGACGACCTCATCAATCAGGAAGTCGCGACAGAGCTGCTGACGTCCCGCGGGTTTGTCGTGGAAGTCGCGGAAAATGGTCAGATCGCTCTGGAGAAGGCAGAGCGGACCCGCTACGACGCCGTGCTGATGGACGTGCAGATGCCGGTGATGGACGGCCTGACCGCAACGCGCGAGCTGCGCAAGCGCATCGCATACCAGCAGACGCCGATCCTTGCGATGACGGCGAGCGTCTTTGCCGAGGACAAGGAGGCGTGCCTCGCCGCGGGCATGAACGACTTTGTGGCGAAGCCCATCAATCCGCAGACGTTCTTCGCGACGCTGTGCCAGTGGACGGGCGTGGACCTCGAGCCGCGGCGCCGGCGGCGGGGAACCGACGTGACCGACCTCGCGCCGCGGCGACCGCACGTTTCGGCGATCGTTGGGCTGGATACTGTTGCGGGCCTGCGCGTCGTTCAGGGCCGCTGGGAGACGTATGAGCGGTTGCTGCGCAAGTTCAGCACGGAGCGCGCGGAAGACGTGACGCGGCTGCGCGAGCATATCGCCGCGGGCCGTTGGCAGGATGCACAGCGGGCCGTCCACACGCTCAAAGGCGTGGCTGGCACGCTCGGCGCGACGGCCGTGCGCGAGGC